>NZ_JAUBTL010000028.1:0-13950 GCF_036702475.1 Microcoleus sp. D2_18a_B4 | reverse complement strand
GACAAAAGAGGGATACAGCGTATTCCAGGTTTATGAAGTACACCGCGCTCTCACGCCCGTTTCTTTACAGTTCTCGCATCATTACTGATTCTGTTGCTCGAAACCCGGTTTCTGGCGCCCTACATCTACATGGAATTTGCTGTATTTGACACTGCCACGGCTGCACTACGTTAAAGCCGTGGGATTCTCCCGTCTAGCCCACCTCTATGTCTACGAGTGCAAAGGGAAATTCAGCCCCCAATACAGCGCAATATTTATTGATGTCATTCTTGCCTATCTTCCCTATCGCCAAAGCATCTATCTTAAGGCAGATTCTCCTGAGTGAGTAACTCAGGTTCAATGGAGAAGACCGTGTATGTATACGGATGAATCTGGATGAAGCGCGACGCGACAGGCAAGTTTGTTAGCAATTGGAACTCGGAGACGAAACAACGAGTGAGCGTATCTCTGACTAATACAGCATGGCGATCGCTCGATAAAGAGGCTCACAGGCGAGGAATTTCTCGCTCTGAAGTCATTGAACGCTTTGCCCGCACTCTTGAAGGCGAACAGTTGATTGCTGCCCAAGAAACTGAGGGCAAGGTAGCAACAATTCTGGAAAGCATTACCGATGCTTTTGTCGCCTTCGATCGCGACTGGCGCTACACCTACGTGAATCGGGCGGCGGCTCAAATCCTGCACAAAACACCAGAAGAGCTACTGGGAAAGCACGTTTGGAATGAGGTTTTTCCTGAGCTGGTTGGTGCAATTCCCTATCGAGAACTCCATCGGGCAATGACGGAACAGGTTCCTGTTTCCTGGGAAGAATTTGGGGAATCAGTCCAGCGTTGGATAGAGGCGAAGGCCTATCCTTGGAGTGCAGGAGTAGCAGTTTATTTTCGCGATATTACAGAACGCAAGCAAGCAGAGGCAGAACGAGAACGGTTATTGCACGAGCTTGAAATTGAACGCGCCCGATTTGAAGCCGTTTTACGACAAATGCCTGCGGGTGTAATGATTGCCGATGCAGCATCTGGTAAGTTGGTTCTGGCCAACGAACAAGCTAAGCAGATTGTTGGATATGGCTACGAACCATCGGTTGAGCTTAACGAATATGATGCCCTCGTTTCATACATTCCACTTCGTTCTAATGGTCAACCCTATGCCCATGAAGATATGCCCTTAGCGCGATCGCTAAAAACAGGTGATGTCGTTACCAACGAGGAGATGAAAATTGAGCGAAATGATGGTAGCCGCATTTTCATTAACGCCAACTCAGCACCGATTTTAGATAAGCAGGGGCAGATTGTTGCAGCCGTTGTTATCTTCCAAGACTTGACGGATTACAAACAAGTTGAACAGGCATTACGAGAGAGCGAAGAACGCCTGCGATTGGCACTGACGGCGGCTCAGATGGTGGTCTGGGATATGGATTTGCCGACCAATCAGGTCGTGTGTTCTGCTAATGCTCTAGACGTTTGGGGTTTTCATGAAGGCACAGGAGAAGATTTTTTTGCACTCATTCATCCAGACGATCGACAACGGGTGATCCAAGCAGCCCAACGGGCAACTGCAGTCGAACAGTCCTACGCACAGGAGTATCGGGTAATTAGTCCAGACGGCGTTATGCGCTGGCTCAACAGTCAGGGACAAGTTTATCTGGATGAAACGGGGCGAGGAGTTCGCATGGTTGGCGTTTCGGTTGACATCACAGAACGCAAACAGATCGAAGCAGAGCGCGATCGCCTTTTAAAACGAGAACAATCTGCCCGACGGTCAGCAGAAAGCGAACGCAAGCGGTTGCATGACATCCTGATGCAATTGCCGGCCATGATAGGAATTGTTAAAGGTGCCGATCTTGTGTATGAATTTGCCAATCCAACCTATCAGCAAGGGACTGGGCGCACTCCAGACATGATCGGGAAATCAATGCGGGATGTTTTCCCGGAACTAGAGGGGCAAATTTACTTTGATGTCATTGAGCGCGTTTACCGGACGGGAGAAACATTTATTCGGAATGAATCGCCTGCTTACTGGGATAAAAACGGTGATGGTGTGTTGGAAGAGGGATTTTTCAACTGCATCTGTCCGCCTTGGCGGGATGCAGAGGGAACCATTCAAGGCGTGTTGATTTATAACGTTGAAGTGACAGCCCAGGTGCGGGCAAGGCAACAAATTGAACAACTGCTCAAGAACCTCCAGCAGAAAGAAGAAATTCAACAATTCCTAATCGAATTGAATGAGGGGATTCGTGCCATTCAAGACCCCAAAGAAATTATGTGGCAGGTGGTTTGTGCTACAGGGCAACACTTTAGTGTCACTCGCTGTACCTACGGCGAAATTGATCCAACGCAGGAATATGTCATTGTCGATCGCGATTATTGCAATGGTGTAATCAGCGTGGTGGGTAGACATCACCTAGATTCGTTTGGCCCTGAACTCATTGCTGAATTAAAGCAGGGCAGAACAATTGTCGTGGATGATGTCGATCGCGATTCTCGGACTGCCGGAGTTGGGGCGGCTGCCTTCGATGCAATCCAAACCAAGTCTCTGCTATGTGTTCCCTTGGTGAAAGAGGGGAAATTTGTCGCATTGTTGGTGTTGCACCATGTCTCTGTTCGCCACTGGACGGAGGAAGATGTGGTGCTGATGGAGCGAATTGCTGAAAAAACCTGGCTAGCCGTGGAGCGATCGCGGGCAGAAGAGGAATTGCGAGAAAGTGAAGCTCATCTGCAACTGGCGCTGAAGGTCGGACGCATGGGAACGTGGGACTGGGATATGCAGACCGATGCCTTGCTTTGGTCAGAAGGACATTTCATGGTACTCGGTCTGCAACCCAATGAGTCTGAACCCTGCTATGAGGTTTGGGCAAGTCGGGTTCATCCTGATGACCTAGCACAAACCAATGCAAAACTTCAGCAAGCCATAGCAGACAAGAAGGAGTATCACCATGAACATCGCCTGCGTTGGCCTGATGGCTCCATTCACTGGGTGGAAGCGAGAGGACAGTTTACTTATGATTCTCAGGGAAATCCCAAGCACTCGATCGGAGTTGTCATTGATATCACAGAACGCAAGCAAGCAGAAGAGGCGTTGCGTCAAGCCCTACAAAAGCTCAACTTCCATGTTGAAAACTCTCCAATGGCAGTCGTTGAATGGAATCGAGACTTTCAAATCATTCGCTGGTCTGCTGGTGCAGAGCGGATTTTGGGCTGGAGGGCCGAAGAAATTCTGGGCAAATCTTTAACAGAGATACCTTTTGTCTTTGAGGAAGACCTGGAATCGGTGACTGAAGTCTGCCAACGGCTGGTCTATGGTGAAGAACCCCATATTTTTTCATACAACCGCAATTACACGAAAGATCGCAACATTGTGCATTGCGACTGGTATAACTCCAGTCTCAGGGACGAATCGGGACGGATGATTTCGGTGCTATCGCTGGTGCTGGATGTGACGCAGCGCAAGTATGCAGAACAAGAACGAGAACAACTGTTAGAACGCGAGCGCCTCGCACGATCGGAAGCCGAAGCCGCACAGCGCCAACTGGAAACCATCTTTGAAACATCACCCATTGGACTTGCTCTGTTAGATTCCGAGCAGCGATTTATTGCTATTAACGAAGCATTAGCAGAAATTAATGGATTAACCCGCGAGCAACACTTAGGCTATTCAATTCCAGATATTTTTGGTCAATCCGATCCAAAATTAGTTGAAGTCTTCCATCAGATTTACGCCACAGGGAATCCTTTCATTTCACCCAACTTTGCAGTGAATGTTCCCGGACGCGGAGATCGCCGTCCCGGTTACTACAACGTTTACTATCTTCCAACTGTTAACTCAAATGGTCAGGTCGAAGGGGTTCTAGTCTATGTGGTAGATGTGACGGAACGGGTGCAGTTAGAGCTTGCCCAACGCTTTCTCTCTGAGGCAAGTGCGGTGCTGGCATCCTCACTCGATTATCAAACTACTCTAGAGCAAGTCGCGCAGCTTACAGTGCCGGAATTAGCTGACTGGTGTACGGTTCACATGATAGAAGAGGATGGTGCGATCGAGCAGATTGCTGTTGCTCACATCGACCAGGCTAAACTGGAATGGGCATATCAGATTAGAGACAAGTATCCGCTGAACCCGGATGACCCTCGCGGTGGTGCATACACCTTGCGAACTGGGCAATCTGATTTCGTGCCGGATATTCCCGATGAACTATTGGTACAGGCAGCGCGTGATTCAGAGCATTTAGAGATGCTGCGGCAGGTTGGATTCAGCTCTGTAATGACGGTGCCACTAAGGACTCAGGCACGAATTCTAGGGGTCATTTCCTTTATCTGTGCCGAATCTGGACGACGGTATACCTCAGCAGATTTGCAACTGGCAGAGGAATTGGCGCGTCGTGCTTCCTTGGCGATCGACAATGCTCAATTATACCGATTGGCTCAACGCGATCGCGCAAAAGCAGAAGCCGCTAACCGAATTAAAGACGAATTCTTGGCTGTGTTGTCCCACGAGTTGCGATCGCCCCTCAATCCGATTCTGGGCTGGACAAAATTGCTACGAGGTGGGCGACTCGATGCCACAAAAACCCAGCAAGCCCTGGAAACGATCGAACGCAACGCCAAGCTGCAAGCTCAATTAATTGAGGACTTGTTGGATGTCTCGCGCATTCTGCAAGGAAAAATGACCTTAAACGTCGCGAGTGTGAATCTAGCAGCAACGATTGAAGCCGGTCTGGAAACGGTACGACTGGCAGCCGAAGCCAAACACATTCAAATCCAGACCAGGTTTAATCCTATTTCAGGAACGGTTTCAGGTGATACGAATCGCCTCCAACAGGTAGTCTGGAACCTCCTTTCCAATGCTGTGAAATTCACCCCAGCCGGAGGACGAATCGAGGTGCAACTAGAGCAAGTTGGCACCTATGCTCAGATTCAAGTCAAAGATACTGGAAAAGGCATCAGTCGAGACTTCTTACCCCATGTGTTTGACTACTTCCGTCAAGAAGATGGCACAACGACTCGACAATTTGGCGGATTGGGATTGGGGCTGGCGATCGTCCATCATTTTACCGAACTGCATGGAGGAACGGTTCAAGCAGACAGCTTAGGACAGAACTTAGGGGCTACATTTACCATCCAGCTACCGTTAAACCTCGTAGAGGCGGAATCCTCTTCTGATGACAGACACCCAGAAAGTGCGGCAGACTTAGCAGGTATTCAGGTCTTGGTTGTGGACGACGATGCAGATATGCGGGAGTTGGCAGCATTCACCCTGATGCAATCTGGCGCACAAGTTACGACAGCCGCTTCCGGTGCACAGGCGTTGACTCTCCTGAATCAATCTCTCCCCGATCTGCTGTTATGTGACATTGGGATGCCAGAGATGGATGGTTATGCCCTGATTCGGCAAATTAGAAAGTGGTTCCCTGAACAGGGCGGCACGATTCCTGCGATCGCACTTACTGCCTATGCTGGAGAAATCAATCAGCAGCAAGCCTTAGCAGCAGGATTTCAGATGCATATCTCCAAGCCTGTTGAACCTGATGAATTGGTAAAAGCGATCGCCCGTTTACTGAGACACTAAATGATTTGAGGATTAGCTATCATGCTGCTTGGCATAGATTTAGGAACAGGCTCTGCTAAGGCATTGCTCCTAGCGACAGACGGAACCACTATAGGTGAAGCATCAACATCCTATCCTGTTCATGCACCCCAACCTGGATGGGCTGAGTCGGAACCAGAAGATTGGTGGTTAGCTGTTGCCTCGGCTGTTAGGAAGGCAGTGGGAAATCATGCCGATCGAGTACAGGCGATCGCACTTTCAGGGCAAATGCACGGTGTTGTCCTAGCTTCGGAGTCGGGTCAGCCTCTGCGTCCTGCTATCCTCTGGGCAGATACTCGCTCTAGTGCCACGCTTAACACTTATCATTCGCTCGATGCCGCTATTCTAGAGCGCTTGGGCAACCCGATTACGGCTGGAATGGCGGGCCCCACTTTGTTGTGGCTACGAGAACACGAGGCTAATGTTTACACCGAAGCGCGTTGGGCACTCCAGCCCAAAGATTGGCTGCGGTTACGGATGACAGGAGAAGTCGCAACGGAACCATCTGATGCTAGCGGTACTTTGCTTTACGATGTTGTGTCGGATAACTGGGCTGGGGATGCAATCTTAGCCCTGAATCTACGTGGTGATTGCTTACCAAAAATTATCCCCTCTAGTGCGATCTCCGGCTACCTAACAACTATTGCTTCAGAGCATCTTGGCTTAAGAGTTGGCTTACCCGTTATTGCTGGTGCGGCGGATACGGCAGCGGCGGCACTTGGTAACGGACTACTAGAGCCTGGTTTGGTTCAACTAACCATAGGCACAGGCGCTCAAATCATTACACCTCGATCGCAACCAATTATCGATCGTCATGGTCGTACCCATCTCTATCGAACCGCCCTCCCTAACCAGTGGTACACCCTTGCAGCAATGCAAAATGCCGGGTTAGCGCTTGAGTGGGTGCGAGGTATCCTCGGCTTAAGCTGGCAGGAAGTCTATACTAAAGCATTTTCTGTTCCCCCAGGATGTGAAGGGTTGACATTTTTGCCCTACCTCACGGGTGAGCGAACTCCACACCTTGATCCATATATACGTGGGGCATGGGTGGGGCTGGGACTTCATCACACACAGGCGCACTTGATGCGGGCAGCTTTAGAGGGAGTTGCTTTTGCCTTGCGACAAGGTTTTGAGGCACTTGAGGCAACAGGTTTTAAAGCGACAGAACTGCGTTTAGCTGGCGGTGGAACTGCAGAAATGCCTTGGAAACAATTACTGACCGATGTATTGAGAATACCCCTCTATGCAACTACAGTTGCTGCGGCTTCTGCGCGTGGTGCTGCTCTACTGGCGGGTATAGGAATTGGCATATACGCAGAGGCTAATGACACGAGCAAACTGGCAGCCACACCAACGCTTGCTGCAACTCCCCAATCAGTTGAGCCCACCCTAGAAGAGGCTTGGATGCGATATCAATCGCTTTATCCACGACTTAAAAAAATCGGATAGGAGTTATGGCTCAAGGAGGACGTGCTAGAAGCTATCTACAAATTATTCTTAAGCTAAGACTGCTTAATTTCAGTCTAATAAAAGAAGAAACTTTACTAACATAATAGGTACATATTACATCAATATAGTAAGTGGAATAAATCTTCCCAAATCAGCCGCTGCTTCTGATTTATACATACAGTGTAATGAATCTGCATCTATAAACTACCAGGAAGATGAAAAAAAGTTGTCTTAAGTCAGAGTGGTATTGTCTCCTCAAGTTCTTACTTCAATTCCTTTTACAAACTATTTTATACTAAATATACCACTCTTAGCTCTATCTACTATGTGCTAAAACTTGAAGGAGATTTTAAAGTTTCTGTTTACAGAGAAGTTAACGGAGAAAACAAAAGAGAAATTATATCGATTCCGGTTGCACTCCTTATCATTGTTGACTGTTGACTGTTGACTGTAGAAGGAGGAGTCAAAAAAATGAAAATTGAGCAATTATTTGTTGGCATCGGGATTCGACTTTACGCCCGACTTTCGCAGCGCGGATTTGATATCATTCCGGCCTTACTGCCGGAATTGATATTATTTCTGAACAGAACTTTGAGAAATGTCAGTTCTCAGAGGCTGTAAAAATATTACCAATAAATCTCCTTCAAAATGAAAATGCTGGCAGAATATACAGCAGATTGCCAGCTTATAGACGACAATAGCAGCATTTAGAAAACCCGTTTTTTAGAGGTTGAGGAGTAATTAAACAAGCGTGCGAAGTGCGACCAGGATTTGGTATCAGATGGAAGCAACTTGAGTTAAATGATGACATAATCTTCGCCCAAAACAGCTTGAGTGACCTGTGGTTCCGGCTCTACTGGGTCGCTGTAATGAGTCTCAATGTGTTGGATGAAACTTTCCCGATAAGCTTTGAGATGGGAGTTAAGTGCTTCGATATCCTGTTCTCCTGTCGCGTAACCCCTCTCTTTTCGGAAGTGACCGGATTCCTTAACAAAAGCCATGTCAACTTGCCACAAAGCTGAATCAATCGGGCGATATGCCAAATCAACTATATCGTAAGCGGCGAATCCTTGGGACTTCATAAAACTCATTACATCATACATCTGACCGAACAAAGTAACTTCTACAATTACATATTCAGTCTGCTGCAAAATCTCAGTTGCTCCCGCTAAAACATCTACTTCCTGTCCGTCTACATCAACTTTAATTAAATACGGGCCTGGCAAATTTCTTTCCCTGCATATTCCATCCAGGGTAATTGCTGGTATGTTTCTCAAATAAGGATTGCTGCTGTCAGTAACAGGATTTTCAGAAAGTGAAGAATGCACCATACCGGGACTGACGTTGAGGGTGAAAACTCCCGATTCTTTGGTCGCTGCAGCAATAATGTATTCTGCACTTTTGAGATGGCGGCAAATTTTGGCGAGGTAAGGTTCATTTTCGGCGATCGGCTCAATTAGCAAATGTCGCGCATCGGGGAAAGTTTCGTAAAGATTAAAAGTTCCTAATGCCGCACCGACATCAATCACAGTTCTTGGTTGAAAGCCTAACTTTTTAGCCAGCAGCAAGCTGCCGGACATCGAGTTTCTGAGAGTTCCTGTTTGTTGGTTCACAATTTTCTCCTGATTTCAATGTGGATAAAGTTAATATTATGTCTTGCAGCAGAGTTATTGTATGTCCGAATAAAGAAACGAAGCAATCGCAAACCTCGGCGATTGCTTCGTTGCGGATGGCAATGACAGAAATAGGTTTTAACTCAGATGTTGCACCATTGTCAATAAGCTTTTTATGAACAGGCAAGATGCCTGTTCCACAATATATAGTAAATTTTCTTGTGGAACAGGCATCTTGCCTGTTCTTGAGAATGGTGCCTGATGTGAGTTTTAACACAACCTGCTGCTATTTCGCCGACTTCTGCGCCTTGTTTTCCGGTTCTACAGATTGCAAAGCTTCGTCGAGAATTGCCCGCGCTTCTTCGGCTTTACTTCTAGCTTCTCGATAGCGGACGTTAGCTTGAGCAAAGTTTTTGAGAACCTTGAAACCATCTTTCAAACGACCAATTTCCTCGGCAGTCACAGCCTCATCTGTAAACAAAATGTCGATCGCCGCCCGGATTTTGAGTGCTTCTTCGCGGGATTCCATCACTTTCAATTTGAGACTTGCCAAATTGCTCAAAATCTGCACTGCTTCAGTAATCGCGTCCTCGCCTTCAGACGCAGCATCTTCGATATCCTTAACTTCAACAAACTGCTTGGGCCCAAATCCCTCCACGAGTTCCGTAGGCAGCTTGCCCTCATCCATGAGTTCCATCAGCCGATCCATCGCTTCTTCGCGGGCTTTGGCTGAATCTTTCCCTTTGACAGTTAAAATAATTTCGGGGCTTTGAGGAAGTGTATAGCGAACCATATTTTGACAGCCTGTGCGCGAAAACAATTGAATGATATTTTATCTTTATTCGATCGCCAGTTGCAGCTATCAATCCGCTCCATTACCAACCGCTTGCCAAAAGTTGACACATATACACTCAAAAGGAACCCTCGACAATGAAAGATAAATTTCTTAACTTGCTCAACTTGTTTTTAGTAGCTGATGTGTTTTTCGTCTTTGCCATTTTTGGGTGGTTTGTGATCGCAGTAGCAGGTCGATCGACTGGCGTGAATCTCGGTTTTGATTTGTGGTACAGTCTCTGGCAGCCCGTATTTAATCCCGCCCTCGGAATTCTTATGGGGGGTGCTATTCTCAGCGGTATAATTAACCAAGTTTCTAAACGCCTCAATCCCAAGTAAAATTGATGTTTTGTTGGAGACGGTGATTGGCGATGCTACTTAGTTGGCGATCGAACTTGTGGGATGCGTCAGAGATGAGGCACTCAATTAGGTCGATGAAGCTTGAAAATACATAAGTAGTCAAAAACGAGTGAAACGCCCCCCAAAGGAGCGATATCTTATGAAAGCTATCACAAAAGTTATGATAGCTTTACATTCTGTTACAAAGTAAAGTTTATTTTCGCTTACCTATTTACGTCTAAAATCAGGATTGGACGATCGGGATCTAAAAATATCAACTCATATTCAGAGTAACAAAAGTCGGGCAATTATGGGAGAACAAAAATGTATCGGTATCCTCACCAGCGGAGGTGACTGTGCAGGCTTAAATGCAGTTATTCGAGCCGTTGTCTACCGCGCAACGGGAACTTACAATTGGAAAGTCATGGGGATTCGTCAAGCCACCAACGGATTGATGAGCCGTCCCCCTGAAGCAATTCCGTTGGATATTGAGAAAGTAGACTCGTGGCTCACCATTGGCGGTACCATGCTAGGTACGACAAATAAGGGCGACCCTTTTGCTTTCCCGATGCCGGATGGGAGTCTACGCGATCGTTCTGACGACATTATCGAAGGCTATCATCAACTAGGTCTGGATGCTTTAATTGGCATTGGTGGCGACGGCAGTCTCGCCATTCTCAGGAAGATTGCTCAACACGGCAATTTGAATTTAGTGGCTATTCCTAAAACAATAGATAATGATGTCGGAATTACCGAGCGTTCCATCGGTTTTGATACGGCTGTCAATATTGCCACTGAAGCACTAGATCGCTTGCATTTTACTGCGGCAAGTCACAGTCGCGTCATGATTGTTGAAGTCATGGGACGCGACGCGGGACATATTGCGATCAGTGCCGGAATTTCTGGGGGAGCTGATATAATTCTGATTCCCGAAATCCCTTACAAAATTTCCCAAATTTGTGCCCAAATCCAAGAACGCCTAGACCGGGGAAAAAACTACTGTTTAATTATAGTAGCGGAGGCAGTTCGCACTGAAGAAGGCGAATTAGTAATGCACACAAATCGCTTAGGTCAAAGTCGATTAGGCGGAATTGGTCAGTATTTAGCGGATACAATTTCTGACTGCAGCGGTGCAGAAACTCGCGTCACTGTTTTGGGACATATTCAACGCGGAGGGACTCCTTCACCGCTAGAAAGGTTAATTGCTTCTGCTTTTGGCGTCGCAGCAGTTGATTTAATTGCCGAAGAGAAATACGACTGCATGGTATCTTGGCAAAAGCGGGAAGTTGTTAGCGTTCCTCTGGAAGATGCGATCGCCAAATACAGACCTGTAGACTTTGATGGTACTCTGGTTAAAACGGCTCGCGGTTTAGGGATTTGTCTGGGAGACTAAACAATTACCCGTCCGATTTCTCAAAGATTTAGTCCGGGACGCACTCAGAACCAAGAAACCGGGTTTTTCAACCGAGACTTAGGGTTTTAAGCCAGTGTATTGTCGTAAAAAAACCAAGGTGATGACCGTCTGTGCTTCTAGGACTAAGATTAACCTGGAAGCAGTGATGTTTTAACTATTGAGTGTAACTTGCAATCAGTTCTGAGCGAGTATCGACCCAGAGTGCGATCGCACTCGGAACTACAAAATACCGCAACAAGTGGAAAGGTGAGAAATTGACACCATTTACTACAGAAATTAGAGTGCGACATTATGAAATGGATGCTCTCGGTCACGTAAATAATGCTGTTTACCAGCATTATTTAGAACACGCTGCGATCGAACATTTAGAACATTTGGGATTTACACTCGATCGCTACCGGGAATTGGGCGGCGTCTTTGTAATGCGACGGATAGAGATTGACTATTTGCGATCGGCAGCCTCGGGCGATCGATTGGAGATATCCACTTGGATCGAACAAATGCGCGGCCCGCGCGCTGTCCGCCGCTACGAAATTCGCTTGGCTGGAAGTGACGAAATATTGTTAAAAGCAGAGGCGCTTTGGGTTTGGGTTGAAGTTACCACCATGCGCCCGCGAGCAATTCCCAAACAAATAATTGATATTTTTCAATCGCAGTTTCAAGCATTACCAACACCAACAAAAAATTAACTCTTATATTTGAAAAGTGCTGTAAAAATCTCCCCGTTTGTAGTGAGGGCTTGGGCCCAATATTCCCCATTTGTAGAAGTGCAAAAGGTTGATTGTCGCCGGGGCCGCAAATCCCGATCGCAAAAAGTCGGATCGCCCGCCTGCCAGTTTGGATGCCACAGAGGTACGATGGAATAGAGGGAGGGAGGCCAAGCCCGGTAAGGTTAAGCTTGGCGACAATACCCACAGGAAGGGAAAAATGACACTTAACTTGCGGCGACCGATTTTGATAGGCGGAATAGGACTTTCAGCAGCGCTGTGGCTGCTGGAAACTCTACAGCATTCGGGTTCAGAAATGGGCGAAACGGCACTCATCGGCTTGGCGGCTGCAGGTGCGGGGTATTGGTGGTGGAAGCAACAATCCCCCAAACTAGAACTCGCACTCCCGCAACCCCTGGCCAACAGGGAAGCAGCCGAAAAAGCGATCGCGGCTTCCGAAGCGGCAATTAAATTGCTAGCCTCAGAAGCTCCAAACTCCGCCGATCCTGCTAATCTAACAGCAAAGCTCGATCGGCTCAGAAGCGAATTAGATAGACAAGATTTACGGATTACCGTAACTGGTGGCAAAGCTGTCGGCAAAACTGCCTTAATTCAAGTTTTAAATTCTAATTGGGCCTCTCAAGACCCGCAAAAGCTTAGTTTACAAGAAACAGCAGCGCTGTTTGCTAATACAAATGCCGATGCCAAAATCAACGGTGATTTAGTGCTGTTTGTGACAGCGGGCGACATCACAGATTCCGAATTTAAAACATTATCTCAGCTAGCGTCCGCCGGTCAGCGCGTGTTGCTAGTCTGGAACAAACAAGACCAATATTTGCCAGAACAGCAGTCGCAGGTTTTGAACTCTTTGCAGCAGAAAATGCAAGGAATATTGGGGACAGAAGAGATAATTGCGATCGCAGCTTCTCCCAATTCTATTAAAGTGCGCCGCCACCAAGCGGACGGCACAGTTCAAGAACGCATCGAAAATCAAGTCTCTCAACTCGACGCGCTGACGGAAAGATTGACTAAAATCTTAACTGAAGAGCGGCAACAGTTGGTCTGGGCGAGTGCAGTGCGCGAGGCTGCAAGTATCAAGTTAGAGGCGAAAACCTTATTAAATGCGGTCAGGCGCGATCGGGCAATTCCCATTATCGAACAATATCAGTACATCGCCGCCGCCGCCGTCTTTACTAACCCGGTTCCAGCTTTAGACTTGCTAGCAACAACCGCCATCAGTACCCAACTCGTAATCGACCTCGGCGCTATCTACCAGCAAAAGTTTTCCTTAGACCAAGCTAAGACAGTAGCGGCAACTTTGGCAAGTCAAATGTTTAAATTAGGGTTGGTAGAAATGTCTACCCAAACTATTACTGGATTGCTGAAAAGCAATGCTGTCACCTACGTAGCCGGAGGCGCGGTGCAGGGAATTAGTGCAGCATATTTTACCAGAATAGCTGGACTAAGTTTAATTGAATATTTCCAAAGTCGAGAAGGGGAAAATGCTGCAATAGGCATTTTAAATGTCGACCAGTTGACTAAAACTTTGCAAGCAGTATTTACGCAAAATCAGCAAGTTTCTTTCTTGCAATCTTTCGTCAACCAAGTGGCGAGTCGCCTTTCCTCTCAGGTATCTGGGCCCGAAACCGTTAAGTCGGCGGTCAATTAAGTAAAATAAAGGAACAGGCAAGATGCCTGTTCCACAAGACAGTTTTTTTGTTGTGGAAGAACAGGCAAGATGCCTGTTCCACAAAATTTTTTTGTTGTGGAAGAACAGGCAAGATGCCTGTTTCACAAGACAGTTTTTTTGTTGTGGAAGAACAGGCAAGATGCCTGTTTCACAAGACAGTTTTTTTGTTGTGGAAGAACAGGCAAGATGCCTGTTTCACAAGACAGTTTTTTTGTTGTGGAAGAACAGGCAAGATGCCTGTTTCACAAGACAGTTTTTTTGTTGTGGAAGAACAGGCAAGATGCCTGTTTCACAAGACAGTTTTTTTGTTGTGGAAGAACAGGCAAGATG
>NZ_JAUBTL010000027.1:0-88272 GCF_036702475.1 Microcoleus sp. D2_18a_B4 | reverse complement strand
GGAATGATGCGAAAGCATCACGTTCCGTTCTGAACGAGAGGTAGGGGTAGAAATGCCCCTATCGACTCTAACAAAGCCAGGAAAGGAAGAGTAAAAGTTATGTCTTTTGAAATGACAAAAGGGCTGTTCAAGTATGACTTTACAGATCAGCACGCAATTTTGGGAATTCCCTTAGACGCCGAGTTTAACGACATCCGCAAGCGCTACATGAAAATCGCCCGCCGCTTGCATTCGGATACTTGCTCTTTTGAAAGCCAAGCCGATAAAGATTGGGCTAACCAATTTTTGTCAAAAGTAGTCAATCCGGCCTACAACAAATTTTCCAAGGAAAGTGATCGCAAAGAATACAGCCTGCTATTAGCAGCAATCGGCAAGCGCGTCGTTAAAGAACAGGCGAAAATGCAAATTGAAAGCGAAGCAGCCAAACAGTTAGTTACCGCTAAAGATTGGGAAGAAGCTTACAAAACAGCAGTTAGCAAACTCGCTCTCAAGCAGTACGAATCAGTTAAGGAAACGCAAGAGGCGATCGATCAAATTAGCGAACTTAACATGGTTTACCTGCTGCGAAAAGAGCGCCTTGGCGGTGTTGGGGTTGCACCCGCTTCACCCATAAAAGATGCAACCCCAATAAAAGATGCAACCCCAACCCCAACCCCAACCCCAACCCCAACCCCAACTCCGCCTCCTGCCAAAGACTCGCAGACTGAAGCCTATTGCCGCCGAGCTCAAGGATTCATGAACAGCAAAAGTTACGCCAAAGCAATTTTAGAGTTGAAAGAAGCGGTGAAACGCGATCCGAAACACAGCGAGGCCCACGCTTTGTTAGCAATGTGTTACCTTGAACAAAATCAAGCCACAATGGCAAAAATTGAGATGAACAAAGCTTTGGCATCAAATCCTGAAGAACCGACGGCTTTGGAGGTTAAGAAAAAGCTGGAACAAGCTGCAGCAAAAGCCAAAAAAGGTGACGAGAAACCAGGATTTTTTGCGAGTTTGTTTGGCGGTAAGAAGAAGTGAGAAGTTGTGAGTTGTGAGTCTTGAATATTTAGAAACGGGTGAACTGCTCAGCAGTGGAGTGAGGTAGCTCAAAAAAATCAAGACTTGGTGATATCAACGCCGGTGACATCGGAATTATACCATCAGTGCGATCGTCCCGCGATCGCGGATGCTCCAGAAAGAACGGGACGATCGCACTGACGGGGAAAATGATTATTCCGATTCAAACGAAAACGATATGACGCCTTAATTTGTTAAAGTCGAAAGTTAAGCTTGCCTCCTTCGACTTTAACACCGTCCCCTAAAGCTAAGCTTCTAAGCCGAATCTAAAATCTCAAATCTAAAATTAATATGACACCTTAATTTGTTAAAGTCGAATGTTAAGCTGGCCTCGTTAGACTTTAACACCGTCCATAAAGCTAAGCTTCTAAGCCCAATCTAAAATCTAAAGTCTAAAATCTAAAATTGATATGGTTCACCAACCCCCATCCGGTGCAAGAGATTTATTGCCCCTTGACGTTGCTCAAAAAATTTCGATCGAACGGCGCTTACAGCAGGTTTTTCACCGCTGGGGCTATCACCGGATTATTACCTCTACTCTAGAAAGGCTGGAAACTTTGATGGCTGGGGGCGCGATCGACCGATCGACCTTAATTCAATTGCAAGATGCCGAGGATGGAGAACTTGGTTTGCGGCCGGAATTGACAGCATCCATCGCGCGCGCGGCTGCAATGCGGATGGCCGGGACTCGCTGGCAACCTCAGCGCCTCTACTACAACGCTAACGTGTTCCGCAAAGGCCCAGATACTGGCTCAGGCGGGCAACAGGAGTTCTATCAAGCTGGGGTAGAACTCCTCGGCGCGGGGGGGGCGGTTGCGGATGCGGAAGTGCTGCTGCTGCTGTCTGAGTGCTTGCAGAGCTTGGAAATTGATGACTGGCATTTGGTTTTGGGAGAAGCGGGCTTGACTGCAACATTGCTAGAACCGTTTCCGCCAAATGTGCGCCAAAAAGTTCGGGGGGCGATCGCCAATCTCGATCGAATTGCCTTGGAAACTTTGCCGCTGTCAACCGAATTGCGAGAAAGAGCTCTGCTGTTATTTGACTTGCGCGGCCGCCCAGAAGAGGTGTTGCCAATTGTTGCCAAGCTGGATTTAGATTTGCCGCAGCAATCCGCGTTAAATAATCTCAAATCTGCGATCGAATTGCTGCACCAATGCCAGTCAAAAATTCCCAATCTCAAATCCCACATTCACCTCGATTTGAGTTTAATTCAAACATTTGACTACTACACTGGAATTGTGTTTGAAGTTGTCAGCAGCAGCAAGACTGGACAGCGAGTTTTAGGACAAGGGGGACGCTATGACCAACTGTTGGGACTGTTCGACCCCCAAGGGCAAAATTCCCCCGGCATCGGGTTTTGTCTGAATATTGAGGATTTGCACCAAGTTTTGCTGACAGAGGGGCAATTGCCCACGGAGACACCAGCTAGCGACTGGTTGGTTGTGGCTCAAACTCCTGAAGCTAGTGCCGCCGCGTTTGCTTACGCTCGCAAACTCCGAGACTCTACTCACCTAGTTCGGGTAGAAATAGATTTGGAGAGTCGGGAGACAGCAGAGTCGGCGCGGGAATACGCGCGCGATCGACGAATTGCTCAAATTGCTTGGGTAAATGCCGAAGGATTGCCAACAATTGAAACGGTAAATTAGGCTAATTGGTAATTGGTAATTGGTAGTTGGTAATTGGCTAAAAATCACCCGATATGATATTATGTATCCTGCTGATTGAGATCAGGTTTTGCCAATTGCTAATTGCTAATTCCCTATCTAACAAAAATCTTTTGAGAGAACACTATGGCACACACTATTGTTACGAATATTTGCGAGGGAATTGCTGATTGCGTCGGCGCTTGTCCGGTTGCTTGCATTCACCCCGGTCCTGGCAAAAATGTCAAGGGTACTGATTGGTTTTGGATTGATTTTGATACCTGTATTGACTGCGGTATTTGTTTGCAGGTGTGTCCTGTCGAAGGTGCGATCGTTCCAGATGAGCGGCCTGAGTTGCAGCAAACTCCGACTTGATTGAATTAACTGTTTTTCCCCTTCTCTTCTCTTCCTTTGTGTCATAAGCGTCTTCGCGGTTCGTTAAATTTATATAGGAACTTTTTTTACGAACCGCAGAGGCCGCAGAGGACACAGAGAAGAAGTTGAGAAATAACGAAAAAATCTAACGTTGAGATATCTTAAGTGCAGGTAATTAATTATGCTACTTTTAGATCCAAAAACTCTCGTTCCAGCGACTGAACAGCGCATAATTCTATATGATGTGACTTGGGAGCAATACGAGCAACTTTCCGATATGTTTGTCGAGGAATTCCCCAGGATGACGTACTTGGAAGGAACGTTAGAAATTATTATGACGACTTCGCCAGAACATGAAAGGCTTAAAACAATTATTGCCCGGTTGATAGAAACTTATGCGGTTGAAAGGCTAATTAATCTCAACGGTTACGGTAGTGCTACATTTCGCCGCGAAGCTGTGAGACGGGGTGCGGAACCCGATGAGTGTTACTGCTTGGGTGCACTTGCAGAAATCCCTGATATTGCGATCGAAATTGCTCTAAGTAGCGGTGGAGTTGACAAACTAGAAGTCTATCGCGGTTTGCAAGTTCCTGAAGTCTGGTTTTGGGCTAACGATCAATTTTCTATTTACCACTTGCGGGAGTCGGGTTATGAGTTAATTTCGAGGAGTGAATTTTTGCCTGAGTTAGACTTTTCTGTATTGAGTCAATATGTAGGATATGTTAACCAAACTGAAGCTGTTATTGCTTATAGAACTGTTTTGCAAACAGCTACACCAACCTCAAATTAATAGACATCTCCAGAAAAGCCAGTATTGAACAGGCAAGATGCCTGTTCCACAATTTAAAAAAAAGCCCATCGCACTTTACAATAAAATCTACAATAAAATCTACAATAAAATCTGATGCAGCCGATCGCACTTTCCGACTCTCACATTTTATCCATCCGCACCCACGCCGAAAGCGCTTATCCTGAAGAATGCTGCGGTTTGTTGCTGGGTCGAGTTACTGGCGATGTTAAAACTTTGGTAGAAGTTTGGCCGACTGAGAATGCTTGGAGTGCACAGGCCCAGGAGAATTGGCCTGAAGAAAAGGGATTGACAGAACGACGCAGATATGCTATTAAGCCCGAAGATATGTTGCGGGCGATGAAACATGGGCGCGATCGCAGTCTGGATATTATCGGTATATATCATTCTCACACGGATTCTCCCGCAGTGCCCTCAGAGTGCGATCGGACATTGGCTTGGGCCCAATACTCTTATATCATTGTGTCCGTCCGACAAGGCTGTTGGGAAGACATCCGCAGTTGGAGTCTTGACGGAGAGGGGAACTTTCAAGCAGAGGAAATTCGCCTAGTTGAACCGACTGAGATTAAGAAATAATTAGTAAAAATAACAAACACGTAAAAATGCGAAAGATTCAGATAGGATGTAATTCAAAATCTGCGCTACACACAATATCATGCTAAATCCTAATCTGGAGGAGATCCAGCTCAACAAACAAGAATACGAACGCTACTCTCGCCACCTGATCCTGCCAGAAGTTGGATTGGATGGGCAGAAGCGTCTCAAAGCTGCCAGCGTGCTCTGCATCGGTACGGGAGGCCTCGGTTCGCCGCTGCTGCTGTATTTAGCAGCCGCCGGTGTTGGCCGCATTGGGATTGTAGACTTTGATGTTGTAGACCATTCTAATTTGCAGCGGCAAGTAATTCATGGCACTTCTTGGGTTGGGAAACCCAAGATTGAGTCGGCTAAAAATCGGATTTTAGAAATTAATCCTTTTTGTCAAGTTGATTTGTACGAAACTCGCGTTAGTTCGGAAAATGCGATCGACATTGCCACTCCTTACGATATCATCATCGACGGCACGGACAACTTCCCGACTCGCTATTTGATGAACGACGTTTGCGTGCTTTTAAACAAGCCCAACGTCTACGGTTCCATCTTCCGATTTGAAGGGCAAGCAACAGTTTTCAACTACGAAGGCGGCCCGAATTACCGCGATTTGTACCCGGAACCCCCGCCTCCTGGCATGGTTCCTTCTTGTGCAGAAGGCGGTGTTTTAGGCGTATTGCCTGGAGTAGTTGGCTGCATTCAAGCAACGGAAGCTATCAAAATTATCTTGGGTCAAGGCACTACTTTGAGCGGCCGATTGTTGCTTTACAATGCCTTAGATATGACATTCCGGCAATTGAAATTGCGCCCGAATCCAGTGCGCCCGGTAATTGAAAAGTTAATCGATTACGAAGAATTCTGCGGCTTTAGTAAAGTAC
Organism: Microcoleus sp. D2_18a_B4; assembly: GCF_036702475.1. Lineage (NCBI taxonomy): Bacteria > Bacillati > Cyanobacteriota > Cyanophyceae > Oscillatoriales > Microcoleaceae > Microcoleus > Microcoleus sp. D2_18a_B4. The sequence continues at coordinate 82,924 of NZ_JAUBTL010000027.1, read as the reverse complement.
CAGCAGAGCAACCGCAAATTCCTGAGATGACTGTCAAAGAACTTAAGGAGTTAATCGACAGCGGTGCGAAGGATTTTGTCTTGTTGGATGTTCGGAATCCCAATGAGTATCAAATTTGTCAAATTCCTGGGTCGGTTTTGGTTCCTTTGCCAGATATCGAACACGGCGCAGGTGTCGCTAAAGTCAAAGAATTGTTGAACGGCCACCGCTTGATTGCACACTGCAAAATGGGCGGGCGTTCTGCGAAGGCTTTGGGGATTTTGAAGGAAGCTGGAATTGAGGGGATTAATGTTAAGGGCGGAATTACTGCTTGGAGTGAAGAAGTAGACCCGTCTGTACCTCAATATTAAGGCTAATCTTTTTCTGGGGCGGGCGATTTGCCCGCCCGGAACCGGGATTATGAGGGCGGCAACTGTTTATTTCTATTTAGTAGATTCTTGAACTTACCTAGTAGATTCTTGGAATTGGCACTCAACATAACCACACCCCAAACTACAACCCCCGCACCGATACTAATCAACAATACGAAGGCAAAAGAATTAATTCCCACCTTCACGAAAGGCAAAGGCAAAGGAACCATCTGGTTCGGCGGGTCTTGTTTAATTAAATAAGGAGAACTGCCAGCCACCACCCCGGCTACTCCCAAACCAAAGCCGACAGCTTGAATCGTTACCTCTAATTTGGCATTCCGATAAGCTTCTTCGATCGCCACAATAGCTCTAATTGCCTCGGTTGCTTGGTCTAGCAAGCCGGAACCGTGTTTGAAATAGCCTAAATCTGCTTGAATCTGCCTTTGAAACTGCGGGCAAGTTTCTTTGCTGAATGTTTCGAGGAAACTTAAATTGGCATCACTATCATTGTACTTTTTAGCTGCTTTGATGTCAAGACTTATTTGATTTAATTTATCTTGGTAATTTTGGGCGTTAATTGCGATCGTATTTTGGCGAAACTCCAAATCAATCAGCATTCGGGCATACTTGACAGCCCGAGGCGGCATCTCAATCATCTGAGTTTCCAGATATTTTAATTCTTCCTCCTTTAAACCCGCACCTTTCGATTGCTTCTGCTGAGCTTTATCTCGCTGCAAATACTTAAAAGTCTTGTCAATATCCAGTTCAATTTGCTTGTATTCCTCGCGAGTCACGGCGTAAAGCTTGCGGCTGTCGTGATAAGCGCGAAGAATCTTATTTCGGTACAGAAACAAATCCATAAAATCGCTGTACCGCGTCTCATCCCAGATTTCATCAGTTGTCGGACTGTTGAAAAACCAGACGATAACGTGGCAGTCGTTATCTTGCCGACTCGGATTGCCGTATTCTAAAATCGGGCTACCGAACAATTCGCCTTGACGGTAAAAACTCGGCAGATTTTGACCAGAAATCAACTTTTCTAGACACTGTTTGCCTAAACTTTTGAGAAACTGCGAATCTGCCCGCGCCGCCTGATTTTGTTCGACACTCAGCCAAGCTGTAAGCAGCAGAGTTTGCCCGAAATAACTCTGCACGAAATCCGGCAGCAAGCAGTTATCGGGATTAAATTCCTTGAAGATGCTAACATCGACAGCAGGTGTTTTAATGCTGTTAACTTTTTCGGGAACGCGAATTTGTAAACCCAAAGCGTAGCTGTCATCAATCCGCAGCGGTTGGGCAAAACCTTTGAGGCTAATTTGTTGGTTTTCGTGGGAAATATTCTTATCAAAAGCCAGAGAATTTCGCTGGCCAACCACTTCTTTTTTAATCAGGTTGACTCGCCATCCGGCAGGTTCGTCTTTTTTGGACAAGTAGCTGCCGTTGAATGCCTTACCGACTGCTAATTTAGTTTGCAAAATCTCATCGCACTTCTGCCACAAACGGGCGAATTCCACAGGGGAACTAGACTCTGATTCTAGGGGTTGGCAGAGGTGATAGGCAAACAAATAGACGTTGGGGGCATAGATTTTACTGTTTTCAGTCATTGTCTGTATTTGATTGATTCTCTGCATCGAGTTCTTTTTGAATTTTTTTGTAGCTATCTTCAATGCTTTGACGCAGAGTTTGAGTGATGTTAGTTAGTGGGTGAGTGGTAGTTGGGGTGGGTTCGCCCGGATCGTCGATTTCTTTTTTGTTTTTGCCGGCCGCAATTTTTAATTCTTCTCCCAATTGATGACGGGCGCACCACTTGCTGATAGCCATAGCAATAGGAAACAATTGATCGTCTGCGAATTCTCCCATTTCTGTTTTTAATTCGGGTAAATCTTGCCATGCTGTCGGCATGAAAATACTCGGATTTTTGTGCAGCCATTGGAGAAAAGCATTGATAATTTTGTCAGGTTCCATTGTAATTACTCCCGTGATTAAAAAATATAGATTTGTAGGGGTGGGTTTCACCAACCATAATTGCCTGAAATCGACAATCTTCCAAACCCGCCCCCACCAAACGAAAAATCATCACCTACATTTTAACATTCGATGCAAATTTCAGGTTGATGTGGGTTATTGGTGGGGTGGGGCGGGTTTATCTAGATTGTTGGTCATCGTTATATATTGTTTGTAAAACCCGTCCCTACAAAATCCTGATGGCACACCTAACTTAATATCCCGTTGCACAGAAGGCCGCCCAATATTTCGGATCGCTGAAAGGCTGTTCTTCATTCGAGTTAATTAACCATAATTCCGTACCTTGTTGCCATTTTTCATCTAAATTTAACAATTTCACCCAAACTCTAACATCCTCCTTGCTAACACCGCGCATCCAGTTTTGCGCCGCATTCAAAGCGAGGGCTACTGAATCTGCAGCCGGCAATTCCTGATAAAATTTAATCATCAAAATTGCCGTGGCAAAATCATCGACAGCCCACAGACTGCTGACAACATTCATGCTACCCGCATACAAAAAACCGCTGGGTAAACCAATGTATTCATCCGTCATTGTGGTTGAGTCGGTTAACCCGGTTTCGCAGGCGGAAAGTGTGACGAGACTGCACTGCGGTAACTGCAATTCGGCAAAGATTTCTCGCAGGGTGAGGCATTTTTCTGGGATGGCTTTTCTGCCGCTGCGTAGGGTGACATAGCGCTGTTTTTCAGCGGGCTGATTTGACTCTGGGGGCGGGGGTTCGGGCGGGCACGGGGGCACCGCCCCTACGGATTTGGGGGGTAATGGTTCCAGGGAATCGGCTAAGACTAGGGATGATAGCAGCGGATTGTCAAAGTTGAATACGCCGTGACAGGAAAAGTGCAGGTAGCTGGTGTTTGAGAGGTTTTCTCGGTTGTCGTTGAGGGCGGTTTTTGTGGCTTGTTTTTTGAGCAAAATTTGATGGGGATTGAATCGGGTTTTGATGGTTTCTACTTCCATGTCGGCGTTGAATAAGTCTTCGGTGGGATTCTGGAGGGCGAATAGTTGTTGCTGATTTGGTGGGGGGGAGTTTCTGGTGGTGATGCGATTTTTTACGAGTTCCAGTAGTTGCAAGCTGGGGGCGTATTTTACGCCGGCGGGGAAGCAGTCTAACAAGTACCTCGTAGGGGCGGTGCCCCCGTGCCCGCCCTCTGAGGTGAATTGTAGGGCGTGGAGGGGGAATAGGTGCAGGTAGCGGTGGGGTACTAGGATTAGTTGTTTGCAGTTGGGGGGGATGTGGGCGATGATCTCGTTTAGTCGCAGGATTTCTGAGAGTTTTTGGAGTTTTTGGGATAGGGTGTTTTGCCAGGTTTGGTTGGTTTTTTGGTCGCGGTATTGGTCGAGATAGTTGTTTTTCCAGGTTTCTAATTCGGCTATTTCGGTTGTGGTATATGTGACTGGTTTTATGCTGTTGCGGGTGATGATGAAGGCTGATCCTCCCCAGCCCCCCTTAGTAAGGGGGGAGTTAGAATTGCCGATGTACCATTCTATGATTGCTGTTTTGGTGTCTAAGGTTTGTTGGAATTTTGTGATGTCGATGGGTTCGACTTTTTGAGTTAGGGAGAATTCTGGTTCTCGCTGTTTTATCTGTTCCAGCAGTTGTGCTAGTTGCTGTAAGGTTGTTTCTAATTTGGCTTTTTGTTGTTGGAAAGATTCGGGGCTGAGGCTGCGGGTTTGGGTTGTGCGTTGTGAGGGAGAGTCATCTGGAACCCCCCCCGGTTCCCCGTTGGTAAGGGGGGGGGAAAGAGGGGGAGGAGATGGGGTTTCTGTTTCTAGGAGTTGTTGGGAGGCGGCGATTTGGCGGCGCAGGTTTTGGAGTTGCTGTTTTTCGGTGTCGGTGGCTGTTTTGGGGTAGATTTCGCTGTTGGTGAAAAGTTCGACTAGGTAGCGGGATTTGCTGCGTTCAATTGTTTGCAGGGCTTTGTCATATTCTTGGTTATTGATGCAGGATTGCATCATTTTTTCGTAGACATCGAGATTTTGTTCGATGATTTCTCGTTTGCGGTTGTCGGAGGTTATCCACTCGCGGCTTTGTTCGACTGCTTCGATGGCTTTTTCGTAGCCGAATATGGCTGTTTCCCACAAACTTTCTGCCAATCCTAAATTGCCTAGATTTCGCGCTGTTTGCAGACAGTCAATTGGCAAAGTTGTGGGAGTACGAACTTGTAAAGCTGCTTCAAAAAGTTTGATCGCCTTTTCGATATTCTCGGCTTTGTCTTCCCTGATTCTGTTACTGTAAGCAGTTGCTAAATTATTTTGAGTATCAGCCCATTGTTGGGGAAAAGCGGCGCGGGTACGAACTTCTAAAGCCAATTTATAACAGGCGATCGCCTTTTCGATATTCTCGGCTTTGTCTTCCCTGATTCTGTCCCAGTAAGCAGTTGCTAAATTATTTTGAGTCATCGCCCAATCTTGGGGAAAATCGGCGCGGGTACGAACTTCTAAAGCCAATTCATAACAGGCGATCGCCTTTTCGATATTCTCGGCTTTGTCTTCCCTGATTCTGTTACTGTAAGCAATTGCTAAATTATTTTGAGTCATCGCCCAATCTTGGGGAAAAGCGGCGCGGGTGTAAACTTCTAATGCCAATTTATAACAGGCGATCGCCCTTTCGATATTCTCGGCTTTGTCTTCCCTGATTCTGTTACTGTAAGCAATTGCTAAATTATTTTGAGTCGTTGCCCATTGTTGGGGAAAAGCGGCGCGGGTACGAACTTCTAATGCCAATTTATAACAGACGATCGCCTTTTCGATATTCTCGGCTTTGTCTTCCCTGATTCTGTCACTGTAAGCAGTTGCTAAATTATTTTGACTCGTTCCCCATTGTTGGGGAAAAGCGGCGCGGTTACGAACTAATAAAGCCAATTTATAACAGACGATCGCCTTTTCGATATTCTCGGCTTTGTCTTCCCTGATTCTGTCACAGTAAGCATTTGCTAAATTATTTTGAGTCATCGCCCAATCTTGGGGAAAAGCGGCGCGGGTGTAAACTTCTAATGCCAATTTATAACAGGCGATCGCCCTTTCGATATTCTCGGCTTTGTCTTCCCTGATTCTGTCTTTGTAAGCAGTTGCTAAATTATTTTGAGTCTGTGCCCAAAATCCGGCATAAGTATCTCGCTTAAAAATTTGCAGCCCCACTTCATAACCTGCAATGGCAATTTCCATATTGCTGCTTTTACTACCCAGTGGAAATTGTTGAATCAAGTTACTGAAGTTAAGAATATTAATAGTAATGTTTGTAGCTTCCTCAGACTCCATTTCTGCGAGAGTTTGAGTTGCCCACTCGCGCAAATATCGGGCAAAGTTATCATCGATTAGTTCGAGATTGTTTTGCAGGATGGCGATTTGTTCGTCTTCCTGGGAGTTGAGGAGGGATTGGATTAGGGGGAGATATGTTGGTTGTTGGTTCATTGGAATACCCATATTTGGGATATTTTACATTGTTTGTGGGGGGAATGCAAGATTGGCAGCGGATTTTGTAGCGGATTTAGCGGATGGGTTTGGGGTTGGTTGCGGAGGCCATTAGCAGCGGATTTTGTAGCGGATTTAGCGGATGGATTTGGGGTTGGTTGCGGATTGATTGCGGGTTGATTGCGGAAGTCCCGGCGATTTCCAATCGCCGGGTGTCTCAACGGCCGAGTTTTTTCCTAATTAACCCAACCCTTCAACTAACAAATTCCGAGCACTTTCCAACGCTTCCTGCAACTTACTTGCATCGCGTCCGCCAGCTTGCGCCAAATTAGGCCGCCCGCCACCTTTTCCGCCGCAAATTTGAGCAATTCCCCCGATAAACTTGCCAGCTTGCAATCCTTTCTTATTGACTTCAGGACTAAAAGCAGCCACCAAACTTACCTTGTCCGGTTCAGGAATTGATGCCAAAACAACCGCAGCATTTCCTAACTTTTGCTGCAATCTTTCCGCCGCAGTTTTCAGCGCTTCCGTATCCACATCACCCAATTGAGCTACAATGATTTTGAATTCGCCGATCGCCTCAGCCGCACTCAGCAACTGGTCGGATTTCGCGATCGCCAATTCCGACTTCACAGCAGCCAAATGTTTCTGAGTATCCTTCAACTCATTCTGCAAATTAGTAATCCGGTTCGGCAATTCTTCAGGCTTCGCCTTAAATCGATCGCCCAAATCGCGCACCACCTTATCCCGCACATTCAAATAGTCCAAAACAGCTTGTCCCGAAACCGCTTCAATCCTGCGAGTTCCCGCCGCTACCCCCGCTTCCGAAACAATCTTAAACAGCCCGATTTCTGCCGTATTGCTGACGTGAGTCCCGCCGCACAATTCCATCGAAACGCCGGGAAAATCGATAACCCTCACCACATCGCCGTACTTCTCGCCAAACATCGCAGTCGCGCCTTTTTCTCTCGCTTGGGCGATCGGCATTTCTGCAACTTCAGCAGCGTGCGCCTCAGCAATCCAACTATTAACTAAATCCTCAATTTTCTGCAACTCTTCTGGTGTGACAGCGCGCGGAGAATTGAAATCAAACCGCAATCTCTCAGAGGATACCAGCGAACCAGCTTGCGAAATCGAATCGTCCACAATTTTTCGCAAAGCTGATTGTAATAAGTGAGTTGCTGTGTGGTTGGCCTGAATTCGGCGGCGACCGCTATTGTCAATTTTCGCAGTAATACTATCGCCAACTCTCAGCGTTCCCCGTTCCACAAAGCCGAAATGCACGAAGAAATCCGATTCCTTCTTCACATCATCAACTCTTACTAACAAACCATCACCATTATCTCCGCTTTTCAAATAACCTTTATCCCCAATTTGTCCGCCGGATTCAGCATAAAACGGCGTTTGGTTTAAAACAACTTGTACCTCAGTGCCTGCGGCTGCTTCCTCGACAGATTTGCCGTCAACCAAGATAACTTCCACCTCAGCTAAACTCGACAATTCAGCATAACCGACAAACTCAGTTCCTTGGATTGTTTCAGCCAACTTATCCAAAGAACCCTGCACAGTCAAATCGATTGTTTGGCGAGCATCTTTAGCGCGAATTTGCTGTTCCTTCATCGCCGCTTCAAAGCCGTCCAAATCCACAGAAATTCCCTGTTCATCAGCAATTTCTTGAGTTAGTTCTAAGGGAAAACCGTAGGTATCGTAAAGAGTGAAAGCATCTTGACCGCTGATTTGTTGGTTGGTTTGCTGTTTTGTGCGATCGACAATTTCCTCCAGCAGCTTCTCTCCGCGTTCCAAAGTCTTGAGAAACTGCGCCTCTTCCCTTGCCAATTCCGCCTTAATTTGACCTTCCCGCCGCCGCACGTTCGGATAAGCAGCTTCCGAAAGGGCGATCGCACTTTCAGCCACCCGCACCGTAAATTCGCCCTGAATTCCAATCAGTCGCCCGTGGCGTACCACCCGGCGAATCAACCGGCGCAAAATGTAACCCCGACCAACATTCGAGGCGCGAATTTCGTCCGCAATCATGTGCACCACAGCCCGAATGTGATCGCCAATTACTTTCAGCGAAACCTTGACTTTTTCATCGCTATTGTGGTAATCAATCCCGGCAATTTCGGCCGCCGATTGAATGATCGGAAAAATCAAATCTGTTTCGTAATTATTGGGGACTTTCTGGAGGATTTGCGCCATCCGTTCCAGTCCCATGCCAGTATCAATATTTTGATTTTGCAGCGGTGTTAAATTGCCCTCTGCATCTTTATTGTACTGCATGAAAACCAGGTTGTAGAATTCAATAAACCTGCTATCATCTTCGAGGTCAATATTGTCGCCTCTTTCCGGGTGAAAATCATAGTAAATCTCCGAACACGGGCCGCAGGGGCCAGTCGGGCCGGATTGCCAGAAATTGTCATCTTCTCCCATGCGCTGAATGCGATCGCCCGGAATGCCAATTTCATCGCGCCAAATCGCAAAAGCTTCGTCATCTTCTCGGAAAACGCTAACAACCAAATTGGACGCTGGTAAACCGAAAACTTCCGTGGAAAGTTCCCACGCCCAGGCGATCGCCTGTTTCTTGAAATAATCCCCGAAACTGAAGTTACCCAACATCTCAAAAAACGTGTGGTGGCGGGCGGTGCGGCCGACGTTTTCGATGTCGTTGGTGCGGATGCACTTTTGAGAAGTCGTGGCGCGCGGTGATTCGGCGGTGCGCTGTCCGAGAAATATCGGCTTGAATTGTAGCATTCCGGCGATCGTCAGCAACACCGTCGGATCTTCGGGAACCAAAGAAGCACTCGGCAATATCTTATGTCCCCGCTGAGCATAAAAGTCGAGGAAGGTTTGGCGGATTTGGCTGCCACTGAGAAACTTAGGAGAAATAGTCATGACAAGAACTGTTAAGTATGTAAAGATGTAGCAACAATAGAATTTATAGGACTTTTGCACGGGTGTCCAGAAACCGGGTTTTTCAACCAAAATACTTGCTTAAAATCCTCAATCTCGGTGAAAAAACCCGGTTTCTTTGTTCGGAGTGCGTGAGTGCTAACTTACATCTATTTGGATATTCATATCATTATACTTAGTAATGTAAAGACCTATCAAGTTTTGCAAATAGTGCTTTACTCCTCCGAAAGGCCATGCTAACTTAATAATAGACACCGGGACAGAAAGAGAAAGGAGGTCGCTATATTTAGAAAGAAAGTTCGAGGATATAGGCATGGTGTCTCCGGTCTAGATTCCGAGGCGCAGCAGAAATTAACCGAACACAACTTGAAATAGTGGCGAACTGCCGATCGAGCAGTCAAGCCAAACCGCAGTCGAGTCAGACTTATTGTGGTTGCGGATTAAAAGTAAAGCTGCACAAGTTGTAAACCCTAGTAAGTAACAGTTCTCAATCGGAAACACATCTCGTTTGTTAGAAAAAACAAAGTTCTCATATTATTGGGTCTGGTCGCTGTCGATCGGGCCCTATGAATTTTTATAGGGCCTCGCAGGAGAAGAGGCTTCGAGGGGGAGAGAGGGGCCGAGTTCGGCTGTATAAGTGGTTTCTGCTGAAAGAAAACTTCCCTGTGAGGCGATCGGCGAGCGATCTGTGCAGCTTTTGAGTTATATATTATATATAATGGGACGTGGAGCAAGCCCACCCGCTTTTTGCCGGGACTCCAGCGCTGTGGTATGAGGCACTGTCAAGATGGGATATCATTGAGGATGTCACTCAAGACCTTAAAACCTTCCCCGCTGTGCTGTATAGCAGCAAAATCTACGCTTCTATTAGCTTGCTGCAAGCCCAGGATAGTCAACCGCCATTTTTGGTGACAAGACCAGGCTCAAAAATTTGAATCTCAGGATATTTAGAGTCAAAACTCTAAAAAATCCCATCCCCGACGCAGGGGTTAGAGTTCAAACAATAAAAGCCCGCCCACTCAAAAAAGCTAGTGCCACCCACAACGGTAGTAAATCACTAGCACAGTTCTTAAACTCACAATGTCCAGAGATTCCAGGTAAAAGTATGCCCGAAATAACTAAAGAAGAAATGCGCGAACGGCTGGGAAATATCGACCAGATCCGCGATATCATTTTTGGAGCGCAGCTTAGAGAATACGACAATCGCTTCGATAAAATAGATTCCGACTTGTCGATGATGCAGCAAGATATGCAAACTCGCATCGAACAAGTAAGAACAGTTCTTTCAGGAGAAATGAGGGCTGCAGTTGATTCGTTAGAAAAGAAAGTTAAATCGCTCACCTCAAACACCCAAGAAGAAAGCGCAGATATCCGTCAGCAAGTTGATCGCATTAACCGCAAATTCTCCAGCAGCGTGGAAGCCCTCGACGAGGCTATAGACAATCAAACCAGTTCGCTTCGCGACGAACTCTCGAAAACCAGAGATCGACTATCTGAAGAAAGCCGCACTTTGAAAACACAAGTGTTTGAAGAACTCGATCGCCGCTTTTCCATGCTCAGAGATGTTAAAGTTTCCAGAGACGACATGGCAGAAATTCTGTTTGAACTCGGCATGAGGCTCAAAGGAACAGAATTTGTGCCCGAACTTAAAGGCGTTGCTGATAATAAGTTAAATAACGAATTTCTGTTGCCGGAGCGCCACCATCACGGATAATAACGCATGGCTTTACCGAAAGAAAATCCGGCTGACGACAATGAGTTAGAGGGTTTTGTTTCTAAACCTGACGAGTCTGCTGCAGATGCAGCAACCCAGCTAGAACCCTTGCTGAATCTGTTAGTCGATCTCAAAATTATTGCGGGTTCAAACCAGCAAAATGCAGATCCCGAAGATGACAGCAGCGACGAAAAAAATCAAGCTGGGGCCCTCGGCGGGTTGATGGATTTGTTAGGTATTTCTGAGCAAGCGCCAGAGGAAGTTGCAGCGAGTGTACCCGAAACAGGCGATAGCCAACCGGAGTCTGGCGATTCCCTGGCTGTTGCAGACGAGTTCAAAAGTTTGCTGTGGGCTACTCACAAACTCAACACTTCAGAACTGGAAAAAGACTATTCCTCAGCTAAAACTATAGATGTTTCCGCGCTCGCCCAGCCGGATTTGGAGGAGGAATCACAGCCTGTCGAAGAATTGTCAAACTTGACAATGAAAGATTCTCTACAGTACGTACAGGCTCAAAAATCCCACAAGTTCGATCGGCATTTACAGGATTTTTCCGCTCCCGAAACCGAGTCAAAACCATCGGAAATTCCCGATAATCCCATAGTTTCCACAGTCTCAGAGCCACCAGAAACTGCATATTTAGATGCTGCAGTGGCTTCGGATCTAGAAATCCCAAACTTACGAGAACAGCCGACAGAAATATTAGGACAAATTAAACAGGATTTAAATGAAGCCGACAGCGCGATGGAAAGGCTGCAAAATCTGATGTTCGGCTCAAAAATGTCGGATATCGAGCAAGTCAAAAATCTGCTGGCAGAAAACGACTTGCCGGGGGTGCGCCACCTGATGGCAACAATCGACGATAAATTAGGAAAATTGGAGCACCAAATCTACGAGCCCCAAGAGTTGATTGAGTTGATGCTGCCTTGGATCGCAGAAATTCTCAGCCGCAAAATTGCCGATTCCAGAGAAGAAGTTGTCAAGGCGATCGTGCCCATTATTGACGAAGTGATTAGGGCAAAAACTCAGGAAAACAAGTCGGCAATGAGTGCGGCAATAGCTGAGCTGCTTCCCGACGCACTTGCTCAACAAATAGTGAATTCGCCAGCGGATATTGCTAAGGCGATCGCCCCAGAAATCGGTCTGGCCATTAAAGAGCAAATTCGCCTTGACCAAGAGTCGATCGCTCAAGCCCTCGCCCCCGAAATGGGCAAAGCGATTACAGCCCAAATAAGACTCGAACGCGACTCTATGGTGGATGCGCTCTATCCCGTAATTGGCAGTACAATTTCCCGATACATGGCAGAAGCTATCAAGACAATCAATGAAAAAGTGTCAAATGCCATCAGCGTCGAAGGATTCAAAAGAAAAATTCGCTCCAAAGTACAAGGAGTCTCCGAAGCTGAATTAATCCTCAAAGAATCAATACCCTTTACCGTCCAAGCAGCATTCTTAATTCATAAAGCATCAGGCTTGATTATTTCCGAAGTTCAAAACTCAGAAAGCTACCAGTTAGAATCAGAAATGGTAGCCGGAATGCTCACAGCTATTCGCAGCTTTGTTAACGAGTGCATCGTGCAGCCGGGAGAATCTTCCGAACTCAATCAAATTGAATACGGCGACTCAAAAATTATCCTAGAAGTAGCGGGATATTGCTACATGGCCGTCGTGATTAAAGGAGAACCGCCCCACTTATTCATCAAAAAAATACGACAAACCGTTACTAATCTCATCCTTAATTATGCTAAAGTAATTCACGAGTTTAACGGCGACCCCGGTACTATACCGGAGTCGCTGCACCCGTACATAAAAAGTTTATTCGATCCGCTACAAACGGAAAAATCAACAAAACCCCCGATCGCCCTAGCGGCGATCGGTTTAGCCGCCTTGAGCTTAATCTTAGTACCTTGGGGAATTTATCAGTACCGCAGCAGCGTTGAGCGTCGCCTCGAAGCAAATGCCATCGCAGCTTTAGCCTCGACTCCCGAATTAGCAGTTTACCGCTTAGATGTTGCAGTTGAGGGCAAAACTTTAAAGCTAACCGGAAAGTTGCCAAATCAAGAATTGCGGGCACAAGCTGCAAAAATAGCCGCATCTACTGCACCAAAATTGCAATTAGATAATAGAATTGTAGCTGTAGATGTCCCCCCAGATCCAGTTTTGACGGCGGCGGAGGTGCAGCGGATTACCGCTGTTTTGAATCAGAAAGAGGGCCTTTCTATTTCTACGCGGTATGGCGATCGCAAAGTGACTGTAGAGGGTACCGTTAGAGACGGTGCAGACGCACAGAAAATAGCTCAGTCCCTGAAGCAAATACCCGGTGTTCAATCGGTGATTAGCACAGTTAAATTAGATCCGCTGAAAATTACAACCCGCATCTACTTCCAGCAAGGAACGGCAATATTAGACTCTACACATGGAGAAATCATCGCCAGTGTCAAAAATTTCATGGATCAATATCCTCAAAAACAGATTAAGATAATTGGGCACAGCGATCGAACTGGGGAAATTGCTACAAATCAACAGTTGTCGCTCAGGCGTGCCGCAGCAGTGCGAGATGCTTTAGTGCGGCAAGGTGCTGACCCAAAGCGCCTCCAAACGGTTGGCATCCCCCATCCTCCTGCCGACGTGGAACCCAATCAACCACGACTTTTAAGCAGATGCGTGGTATTTGAACCAATAACTAACACCATAAACAGTAAATAATTATGTCAGTTACTATATCTAAAAAAATGTGTATGATCGGCGATTTTGGCGTGGGCAAAACCAGCCTGATCCGCCGTTTTGTCGATCGGCAATTCACCGACCAATACCTCTCCACCGTGGGAGTGAAAATTTCCCGCAAAAACGTAGAATTAGAAAACGTAAAACAGCGAGAAAACGTGACTGCACAGTTGCTGATTTGGGACTTAGAAGGGCATACAAAATTCAAAGGAATAGCACCGACTTACTTGCAGGGAGCTAGTGGCGCTTTAATCGTTGCCGATGTCAGCCGCTCCGAAACAGTTGAGCGAATCTCCGAACACATTCAGCTTTATTCTTCCGTCAATCCTAAAGGGTCAATTATCGTCGCTTTGAACAAAGTAGACTTAATTGACGAGGAAAAATTGGCGTTGCTAGTGGAAATGTCCCATTCGATAGGTCAAGACAAAGTAATAGCAGTTTGCACGACATCTGCTAAAACCGGCAAAGACGTTGACGAAATTTTCTACAAACTAGCTTACACAATGGTAGAACAAGTATGAATCCCCTGTTAAGAAAGCTGTTGGGCCCGCGACAAACACAGTATTTTCTAGTAAATCACCATTTCATCATTCAGGAAACCTCCGCCGAAGTGCAGAATTATGCCGATACTCCGGGCGACGCGATACCCGGTGCAGATGCTCGTCTGAGTTTTCCCGAACTGATTGGCATTGAAAATATCCTCATGTCTATCATTATGGGACGGCTGCCTGGTTTTGAAATCAAAGGTATCGCTCGGTTTGCCGACCAGAACCGCCCTTTATACTTTGATATGTTGGCTATCAAATATGAAGAAGAACAAGAATATGTGCCAAGTAAATTGCTAATTTTGATTGAAGATACCACCGAAAAGATGGTAATGAAGCAATCGTTGATTCAGAGGGCGAATGAAGCTAATCTGTTGGTTAGTGCCTTAGCCGCTTCTAAAGATTATATAGATAAAGTTATTCGTTCGATGGGCGATGCTTTGTTGGTGACAACAACATTAGGAAATATCAAAAGAATCAATCAATCGTCCCAATGGTTATTTGGGTATAGCGAAGCCGAATTAATCGGTCAGCCCCTGTCTTTAATATTACTAGAAGAAACCTTAATCTCCCAAGCTCGCCACCGCTATATTTTGTCTCATAAAGAGCTGCGTAGAGAACTAGAAATAGTCTGCACTACGAAAGCAGGAGAAGAAATTTGGGTAGAATTTTCCTGTTCGGCAATTCAGACAGAATTAGAGGGACTTTACGATTTCATTTATATAGGTAGGGACATCACAGAACGCAAACAACAAGAAATAGAAATTCGCCGCTCTTTGGCAAAAGAGCAAGAACTCAGACAGGTAAAATCTCGTTTTTTCTCGATGATTGCTCACGAATTCGGCAATCCTTTAAGTACAGTATTATTTGCTACTAAAATCCTCCAAGACTACGGCGACGAAATCACCCACGCGGAAAAACAACAATACCTGCAACACGTTAAATCAGCATCTCAACAAATGGCTCAGCTATTAGATGACGTGCGGTTGCTCAGCAGCGCCGAAGCCGGAAAACTCGAATTCTATCCCGCACCAGTTGACTTAAAAAAATTTTGCAGCGAGTTAGTAGAATCAATTAAAATTAGTTATGGAAAAAATCATACCATTAACTTTATTTATAAAGAATTAGTTACCCCCGCGAAACAAAATGATATCGACTCGCAGGAAACGCAAGAGTTGCCCGCACTAGATCCAAAATTGCTGCGGCACATCTTGACAAATTTGCTGTCAAATGCTGTCAAATATTCGCCCCTCGACAGCAATATTTATTTTGAATTAAATTGTCAGAATGAAGAAGCTACATTTAAAATTAAAGATGGAGGCATTGGCATTCCTCTAGAAGACCAAGAACAACTCTTTGAATCTTATTATCGAGCCACAAATGTCGGAAAAATCCCCGGTACAGGACTGGGTTTATCCATAGTCAAGCAGTGTGTAGACTTGCACGGAGGTGAAATCGAATTTTCCAGCGAGATAGGGTTAGGCACTACCTTTATAGTCAGAATTCCCTTTGACAAACAGAGATAAATATAGCCTTTCTCAGTAACATGAGATGCTCTCGCGGGCATAGGGCATAGGGCATAGGGCATAGGGCATACCTCACCAAGATTGAGAACCGCTATAGATTGATTTTAGATAATTCGATATACAGGGCGCATTCACTACTAAGAATCTCACATGAAAACCTTGTTAAAAAAACTGTTAGTTCCCCACCACTTGGAATACCTAGCACTGGATAAAGACTTTTTAATCCAAGAAATCTCTCTGCAAGTGCAGCGGTTTGCCGACTGTCCCGACGCAGTAGTCGCCGGCAACGATGTTCGCATTCCCTTTCCAGAATTGGTGGGAACTGAAGAAATTTTAATCGATATTTTTGAAAAACGTTTGCCAAATTTTGAATTAAAAGCGATGACGCGACTATTAGAAAATGGTTCGCGGCTTTATTTTGATATGTATATCGTGCAGTTCACCAATGACGAGACTTATCAGAGATTAATTATATTTTTTCAAGACGTAAGCGACAGGATGGCTTTAGAACAAACTCTAGTGCAAGCTACCAATGAAATGGATATTTTATTGAGTACCTTAGCGGCTACTAATAATTATGTTGAAAAAATTATTAGTTCAATGGCGGAAGTTTTGTTGGTAACAACAGCCTCGGGAAAAATTAAAAAAGTCAATCAAGCAGCTCAAGATTTGTTCGGTTACAGCGAATCAGAATTAGTAGGGCAGCAAATAGACGTTCTTGCGGCTTTTGGCTCCTCTTTGCAAGCAGTCAGCCAAGAGGAGCCTCAACAATTGCAAACTCACGTCGAAGTAATTTGCACGGCAAAAACCGGAGAAAAGCTCACAGTTTCGTTTTCCTGTACGGCGATTTCGACTGACATTAAAGGCATTTCTGGCCCTTTGCCTGCCGTTCAAGATTTCGTGTACATCGGCCGCGATGTCACAGATAGACAGCGGGCCCGCCAGCGACAAATAACTCAGTACATCACCACTCGCATCCTGTCGGCATCCGAAACAATCAAAAAAGCTATAGCAGCAATTCTCCCGGTAATTTGCGACAGCTTGGGATGGGATACTGTCGAACTTTGGATGCCAGAATCCGGGGAAAAACTGCTGTCAGAAACTAAGAGAATAACTGCGGTTTCCGACCCCAATTTGCTTCGGTGCGTCGCCAGTTGGACAAAACGCTCCGTTTCTATCCCCAAATTTGCCGAATTTACCAAACAAATGACTTGTGCGTTGGGCGAAGGATTGCCCGGTTTCGTTTGGGCTAGCGGTTCAGCTCAGTGGGTTGCAGATGTCACAAAAAGCGACTGTTGTCTGCGCCGAGAACTTGCGGCCGAAGAAGGACTGCACGGAGCTTTTGGTTTCCCAATTGTGGGCGACTACGAGGCGGAAACTTCTGCAAGATATGTGTTGGGGGTGATGACTTTTTTCAGCCGCGAAGTGCAGTGTTTTGATGAAGAATTGCTCCAGACAATGGCGACAATCGGTAGCCAAATCGGTCAATTTATCAAGCGCAAGCAAACGGAAATAGCTTTGCGGGAAAGCGAAGAACAACTGCGAGACTTATTTGAAAATGCTACTGACTTAATCCAAAGTATAGGAGCTGACGGTCATTTTTTGTATGTAAATCGGGCTTGGCGGGCAACTCTGGGCTACACCGAAGCAGAAATTGCTCAAATGACTATTTTTGATATCATTGATCCGAACAGTTCCCCAGAGTCTCTGGATATATTGTATCAAGCTATTACCCAGAAAACGGTAAATGAAAATACATTCTATCCCGACTCTATTGAACTAACGTTTCTTACTAAATTTCATGAACAAATTTTGCTAGAAGGCAGCATAAGCTGTAAAATTGCTGCAGGTTCGCTAGTAGCAATTCGCGCGATTTTGCGAGATATTACTGCTCGAAAGATGGCCGAAGACGCTCTCGCAAAATCTGTGTCCCTGCTGCAAGCAACTTTTGATTCTACTGCTGATGGTATTTTAGCTACTGACAGGAGCGGAAAAATCGTCACTTTCAATCGAGAATTTGTGGAGATGTGGGGCATACCTAACGAAGTGATGGCACTGCGAGACGACGCTACAACGATCGCCTTTGTGCTGAACCAACTCAAAGACTCCCTAGCATTTGAAGAAAGAATACAATCGCTTTACGAGCAGCCAGAAGCCGAAAGTTACGACTTGTTGGAATTTCAAGACGGCAGATTTTTTGAACGCTATTCGGAACCGCAGCGGCTGGGAGATACAATTATCGGCAGAGTCTGGAGTTACCACGACATTACGGAACGCAAGCAAGCAGAAGATGCCTTGCGGGAAGAACAAGAAAAATCAGAAAAGCTGCTGTTAAATATCTTGCCCAAGGCAATAGCAGAACGCCTCAAGCAAAACGAAACTACTATTGCCGAATACTTTCCTGAAGTGACTGTTTTGTTCGCCGACATTGTGGGGTTTACAGCTTTGTCTGCCGTTATGAATCCGATCGACCTCGTGGAGCTCCTAAATAAGATTTTTTCAGGATTCGACCTTTTGTGCGAACGGCACGGGTTAGAGAAAATCAAGACCATCGGCGACGCATACATGGCGGTTGGAGGGCTGCCTGAACCCAGGGCAGACCACGCAGAGGCGATCGCCCAAATGGCCCTAGATATGCAAGCAGAAATAGCCCGATTTAATGCTAGCCATAATAAATATTTTAGCATCCGCATCGGCATTCACAGCGGCCCGGTTGTTGCCGGAGTAATTGGCATAAAGAAGTTTATTTACGATTTGTGGGGCGACACAGTAAATATTGCTTCCCGCATGGAATCTCACGGTTTGCCTTGGCGGATTCAAGTCAGCGAAACTACTTATAAGTTATTAGAACACAAATATGTATTTCAGGAGCGGGGAACTATTCAAGTTAAAGGCAAAGGGGCCATGAAAACTTATCTGCTCATTGGCAAAATATAAGGCCGGTCATCAGTCATCAGTCATCTGGCTGATGACTACAAGTGTTGCTAAAGTTAATTAGCAATACTTTTTGACCACGACTAATGGAACTTGCTAATTTGTCGGCCAATTTACGATCGCCCGACGAAGCTGTCGATCGCCATCCTGCCACGGTTGCGCCCTCAACTTGCCTCGGTGATGCGATCGCCCTGATGCGTCGGGCGAGCAACCCTTGCCCACTGCCTAATTCACCTGCATTTCCCGACTCAAACGAAACTGTAAAAGCATCGATTAGTTGCGTCTTAGTTGTCGATGAAAATCAGCTAGTCGGACTGCTAAGCCCGGAAGATGTGCTGAACTTAGCCGCGGCAGAATACGGATGGCAAGGCATGAAAGTTGCCGACGCAATGACGCGGAATTTAATTGTCTTAAAAGAATCAGAATTTACAGATATTACTACCGCATTCAAGCTATTTTGTCAATACTCGATCGATTGCTTGCCAATTGTAGATGAACGGGGTCAGCCAGTAGGTTTAGTCAGCGAAAAAAGGATTCGCCCAGCAATGTATAGCTGGATCGAGGCACTGCATCAAGAAGTGGCAAAACTCCAGGAACAATACGAACTGTTAGAGGGCAATTGTGGACTAGAAAAAGTCAGCGATCGCAAAAATGCCGAAAATGCCATGCGGCAGAGCGAGGCGCGCTACCTGGCGATTGTGGAAGACCAAACCGAACTGATTTGCCGCTACCTCCCAGACGGTAAAATCACATTTGTCAATCAAGCTTACTGCCGTTATTTCGGCCTGCAGCAGTTCGACTTACTCGGCAAATGCTTCATGTCGCTGCTGCCAGAAGCAGACCGAGAAATTTTTCAACAGCAATATACTTCTGTGTCTCCCGAAAACCCTATTTTTACTTCCGAACATCGAGTAATTTTGCCGAGCGGGGAAATTCGCTGGCAGCAGTGGATCGATCGGGCTATATTCAACGACAGCGGACAAATCGTCGAGTATCAAGCAGCAGGCCGGGATGTTACGGATCGCAAACAAGCAGAAATCGCTTTGCAGCAGCTCAATGCAGAGTTAGAACGGAGAGTGCAGCAGCGGACACAATGGTACGAAATGGCAGTATCGGCCGGCAAAGTGGGGGTTTGGGACTGGAATTTGGAAACCGATGAAATCTACATTGCTCCCTCTTTGAAAGCTTTGTTGGGCTATCAAGACGCAGAGATTCCCAACCGCATGGAAAATTGGGCATCTCACGTTCATCCCGACGATCGAGTTGCAGTCGCCCAAGCAGTAAAGGCTTATCTAGAGGGTTTGACAGAAATTTATGAAGTAGAACACCGGATGCTGCGTAAAGACGGCAGCATCTGCTGGATACTTGCCCGCGGCAGCGCGATCCGATCGGCTTCTGGCAAGGCCTTCCGCCTGACTGGCACTGACACCGACATTACCGATCGCAAATTGACCGAAGAAAAACTCCAAAACTCCGAAGCCGAACTGCTGGCGCTGTTTAACGCCATGACGGATATCGTGCTGGTTTTCGACGCAAGCGGCCGCTACCTCAAAATCGCCCCCACGGCTCCCGAACTGCTGTACAAACCGGCTCCTGAAGTGCTGGGCAAAACCCTCGCCGAAATCTTCCCAGAAGCGGAAGCTAATTTTGCCCTCGGCCACATTCGCCAAACATTGGCATCTGGGGAAACCCACAGAATTGAATACAGCATGGAAATTGGCTGCAAATTATTTTGGTTTGATGCCAGTATTTCGCCGCTGGAGCTCGATCGGGTGATGTGGGTCGCCAGAGACATTACGGCTCGCAAACAGGCAGAAGCTGCATTGAAAAAGAGCGAGGAAAAGTTTCGCAACTTATTTGACGATGCTCCGATCGCGCTTGGTTTGGCAAGCGTGCGCGACTACCGCACCATCAAAGTGAATGAAGCTCACCGCCAGATGTTGGGCTACAGCGATTCGGAGTTGGCTACCATGACTTTTAGTGAACTCACGCATCCAGAAGATTTACAAGCAGATGTAGAGGAAGTCAAGCAGTTGATGTGTGGCAATATTTCTCGCTTCCAAAGGGAAAAACGCTTGATTAAGAAGAATGGCGAGCTGATGTGGGCAAACTTGACGGTGACGCTGATCCGCGATCGCGAGGGCATTCCTCTCTACAGCATGGGGGCGATCGAAGATATCAGTTATCGTAAGCGGGCAGAAATCGAATTCCACCAGTTAAAAGAACGCCTGCAATTTTTACTGGGTTCTAATCCGGCGGTAATTTTTACCGTCGCACCTACCGGGGACTTTTGTACTACTTACATCAGCGACAACGTTCAGACAATCGTTGGCTACGACCCCCAAGAAGTGTTAGCTGATTCTAAATTTTGGTCGAGCCGAATTCACCCTGAAGATCGGTCACAATTTCTAGTAAACTTTTCCGATTTGTCAGACGAAAAAAATTGCATTTGCGAGTACCGTTTTCTACACAAAGACGGAATTTACCGCTGGCTAAGGACGGAACTAAAACTATTGGTTGACAGCAGGGGTATTCCGATCGAAATTATTGGTTATGCCGCTGATATCAGCAATTCTAAATACGCCGAACTCGCTAGGGGGCAGCAGTTCGAGCAAGAACGGCTTGTGGAGGCGATCGCCCGTCGTGTCCGGCAGTCTTTGCAATTAGAGGAAATTCTCAACACTACCGTTGCCGAACTCCAGCAAGTATTATTAGCCGATCGAGTTTTGATTTATCAAATTTTACCCGAAAACGGCGGCCGAGTCATTGCTGAAGCCGTGGCAGAAGGATGCAGCCAACTTGTGGATAGATGTTTTGGCGAAGAGGCTTTTCCGGCCCAAAGTTATCAGCTTTATCTGCAAGGGCGAATTTCTGCGATCTCCGCACTAGATGATCCCTCCCTTAAACCTTGTGTGGCGGAGTTTATGAAACAGATTCAAGTTAGGGCAAAGTTAGTAGTGCCGATTATTCAGCACAGCCAACTTTGGGGATTGCTGATGGCCCACCAATGCGATCGCCCTCGTGATTGGAAAGAATGGGAAATCAATTTATTCCAGCAGTTGGTGAATCAATTGGCGATCGCCATTCAGCAATCTCTACTTTACCAGCAACTGCAAGCTGAACTGAGCGATCGCAAACAAGCAGAAGCAAATTTGAAAAACTCCCTCAAAGAAAAAGAAATTTTGCTCAAAGAAATTCACCACCGCGTCAAAAACAACCTCTGCGTAGTTGCCAGTCTGTTAGAATTGCAATCGAACACAGTTGCCGACCCGCAAGTAAGCAAAATGTTTGAAGAAAGTCAAAATCGCCTTTATTCTATGGCTCTGATTCACGAAAAACTGTACCGTTCGACTAACCTAGCGCAAATTAATTTTGGCGAATATCTCGAAGATTTGGTAAGTAACTTGTTTCACTCTTACAATATTAGCAACAACCGAATTCAGTTGCAGGTATTAGCTGAGCCAATTTCCCTAAATCTTGAAACCGCTACTCCCTGCGGTTTAATTGCCAATGAATTGGTTTCAAATACCCTGAAACACGCTTTTCCTGATGGCACAACTGGTACACTTAGTGTAGAATGCTATCAAAAGGGCGATCGAGAAATCAACCTCTTAGTTAAGGACAACGGCATTGGCTTTCCTCAAAACTTAGATTTCCGGAAAACTCAGTCAATGGGGTTTCAAGTTGTCTGCACTTTAACCGAGCAGTTAGAAGGAACCATCGAAATATCCAGAGAATTTGGTACAGCATTTCACTTAAGATTTAACGAATTAAAGTATTTTCAAAGATTGTAAGAATATGAGTTTTTCCGAAAAACCAATTAATATTTTGATTGTCGAAGACGAACTGTTAATTGCTAAAAATTTATCCCCTAAATTAGAAAAATTGGGATATCAAATTGCCGATATCGTTTCTTCAGGAGCGGATGCCATCCAGCGCGCCCGCGAACTAAGACCCGATTTAATTTTAATGGATATAGTTATCAAAGGCGACATTGACGGCATAGAAACAGCAGCAGTAATTAATCAAGAATTAGATATACCAATTATCTATACAACTGCCTATGCCGACGACGAAACTTTGCAGCGAGCCGAAAATACTGGTTCTTATGGCTACCTGCTCAAACCTTTTAAAGAAAGAGAAATGCACGCCACTATCAAGATAGCACTGAGCAAACATCAAGAAGCGGTTACTCTGAAAAAAATAATGGCGTTAGCAGCAGAAAAAAGCGAAAATAGATCGCGCTTTATTTCAATGGCTTACCACGATTTAAACACTCCTTTAACTACCATACAGTTATCTGCTGAAATGCTAGAAGATAGCGACTTGAATAGAACCCCCGGAAGTCCCAATAAAAATGTCGCTCGCATTAAAAAAGCCGTCAGTAATATGAGTGGGTTGCTGGAAGATTTTTTAATGCTTAGCAAAGCAGAATCCGGCAAAATTTCTTTAAATTTAAATCCGATTAATGCGACGGATTTATGCAATTCTATTTTAGAAGAACTGCAACCCATTGTCACCGACAAACACCTCGTAACTTTCCGCAGCAAAACAAATCCGCTGCACGCCAATCTCGATCCCAAACTACTGCACCACCTCCTGACTAATTTGCTTTCAAACGCTATTAAATATTCTCCAAACGGCGGCAAGGTCAGTTTAGAATTAAGCTGCGAAAACCAGCAAATAATTTTGTGCGTTCGAGATGAGGGAATTGGGATGACAGCGGAATATCAAGAAAAACTATTTCAGCAGTTTGAACGGGGTGCTAATGTAGGCAACATTAAAGGATCGGGTTTGGGACTCTGCATTGTCAAACACATAGTTGACCTGCACGGCGGTACAATAAGTGTGGAAAGTGCGATCGGCAAAGGTACTACATTTATTGTCACGCTGCCTTTGTTAGTTAGTAGTCAGTAGTCCGTAGTCAGTCGTCAGTAGTCATTAGTCATGTCCGGTAAAATAAGCACAATACTTGTAGGGGCGGGTTTCACCAACAATCTATCATCCAGACTAACAATCTACATAAACCCGCCCCCACCACGCGACAGAATTTCATCGCGGACAATTCAACGGAGAGGAGATAAAAGTATCGGGGGGGCGGGTTTATGAGATTGTAGATTACAGGCAATTATTGTTAGTGAACCCGCCCCTACAAAATTCATACAAGTCTCAATCAGGCCGGACATGATATCATTTTTAAGCAAATCGATCGGGAGACAAAAGCTCGATCGCCCTATCTTCTTCTCCCCCCGCCACATTAGCAAATCGCTCAGCCAAAGCAGGTACAATAGTCAAAGGATTGCTGAGACCCGAAAAAACGTGCAATCCAGGGCGATCGGCAATCGGCCCCACTACAGGCAAATTATCAGCGCTGAATGCCACACTACACTCGTGCCAAGTTGCCGATAAACCTGCCAAATCAGGCAAAACATTGCCGATTCCTGTACGAATTGCCGTTTCGCTGGTTTCGCGATCGACTTTAGCATTCAAATCGCTCAAAGTGCGAGACAATTGCCCGATCCGCAAACTGCCATCATTAAACTGAATGGCACCCGAATCTAAAATCGGCGACAGCAACTCTTTACCAGGTTCATCCCAAAGAAAATCCACCTCATTTCTACTCGATTCTGCTTCCAATTCAAAACGTTTTAATACCGCCGGCATCACCAAAGTCCTGAGTTTCAAATCCACAGGTGCAGTTTCCAAAATCTCCGTGCGAGTAAAATAAACTCCCACAGAAACACCAGCGGCTTTCAGTAAACTCCGACTCCAACCTCCAGCACAAATAACCGTATTTTCGCCGGCATAACTTTCCTGTACCGTCTTGACTCCCGAAATCCGATTTCCCTCTTCTATAAACCCAATTACTTCAGCAAATTCTATAGTTCCTCCCAACCGCAGAAACCCTTGACAATAAGCTTTATTTGTGGCAGTCGGCGAAATGTGACCGTGACGCACAGTCAGAGCTCCGGCGATCGCACTTTTATTCAGCAAAGGTTCCAAATCGCCAGATTCTGCAACACTCAAAAGCTGCGGAACGATCGCAAATTGCGCGTAATTAGCCGCCACTTTTTCGGCATCGGAACCCGCATCAATTGTCAGCAACAAATCCAACTCGCGAAACTCAGTATCACCAGCTAATTCCGCTGATAAATTGCGGTGGCGTTCGATACCTTCCCGACACAATTGCCGAGTTAAATCAGTCGTTCCCGACCAATAAGCCAAGCCGCCATAACTAAAACGAGTAGCATTTTGCATGGTAGCATCTCGTTCCAAAAGCAGCACAGCAAAACCTTTTTTTGCCAGTTCGTAACTCAGTGCCGCACCCGTAATGCCACCGCCGACAACAATCCAATCGTAACTTTTCATGGGGAACTCAAAGGGAAGGAAAATATCATGCTTAGATTTTAGCTTACGTTTTTTCGGCACCACTCGAAAAACCTCTACCTACAGGAAGAGGCTGCCTGCGATCGCCCTAACTGAAACTTCCACCCGTCGGGAGATGTTTAGGTAGAGATATTTTTCGTTCAATAGTAGGAATTAGAGTCAGCAAAAAATTAGAAATACCAGAGAGGTTTTTATGAGTATCGACAAACCAGGCAAAGATATGGAGCGCACGGTCAATCCGGGCGATCGTATTTCCGACAAACCGCAAACCATTGAAGAAAAAGCGCAGCAACTGGCGGTAGACCACGTGCCCGATATCACGGGAGATGTTGTTACAGTTCCAACTTATGTGATCGTCGAAGAACCGGATGGGGAAAAGAAAGCTTTGCACCACGTCAAAGACGCCGAGGAAATTTCCGACGTAATTCGGCAGGCCCGCGTTGACGAAAATGGCGAACGGGTTTGGGATTAAGTTCAATCCAATAAAAACGGCTTTGTTGTACAAAAGTTATCAGAGAAATCATGGAAACAAATCCCAGAAATAGTACGCCCTATCCCAATCTTCCGCCGATTCTCGAAAGTGACGACGCAGAGTACCGCGACGCCGGCATTACGAGTACGCTTTCAATTGCAGGCCATCCCATCCACCCCATCATCGTCATCTTTCCGGTAGCCTTTTTAGTAGGAGCAGCGGGCACGGACATCGGTTATTGGCTGACAAGCGATCCGTTTTGGGCGAGAGCTTCGGTTTGGCTGATGGGTGTCGGTTTTGCTGCGGGGATTTTGGCCGCAATCACAGGCTTTTTAGATTTTTTCAAAGTTAAAAGAGTGCGCGATCGCAGTGCCGGTTGGTTGCACATGGGCGGCAATGTGGCGGTTATGGTACTTACCCTGATTAACCTGGTGTTGCGACAAGGAAATCCGGCTGAGCCGATCGTATATACAGGTTTAGCAATATCGATCGTCGTGGCAGCCTTGCTGGGCATTACAGGCTGGTTCGGCGGCGAACTAAGTTTTCGCCACAAAATCGGCGTCATTGGCCCTACCAGTCATAATTCCTAGGTTTCTGACCATTTGTAGTAGGGACTTCACTCCCTCTTCATTGGATAATTTAGGACTAAAGTCTTGACTACAAACTTAAAGATTGTCCCAGCCAATTCAGATAAGCATCGCTGCCAGCGATAATAGGAATAGCAATAATTTCGGGAACTTCATAGGAATGGAGTTCCTGAACTTTTGTTTTTAAAGCCTCAAATTTAGCCAAATCAGTTTTAATCAGCAACTGCCACTCTGACTCGGCATGAATCTCGCCTTGCCAAGTATAAATAGAGCGAATTGGCGACAAACTCACACAAGCAGCCAGCTTGTGTTCAACTAGAGATTTCGCGAGATTCTCCGCCTCCGCCTCCGATGCCGCAGTTACCAGAACCACCCCAAAATTAATTGTCATAGTCATCAGTGAACAGTGAACTGTGAACAGTCAACAATCAACAATCAACCGTTAATCTCATTAACTTCCCAAGAATTGACTCTGCCAGCCCCAGCTAATGAAAAATAGCGCCTAGTAGATTCCGGCAAAATAGCTCCCGCCAACAAAGCATTATCTAAATTAGCTCCTATTAACGTCGCCTCGCTCAAATCTGCAGCCATCAAATCTGCTTGACACAGCTTTGCCCAATTCAGATTTGCCCCTCTCAAACAACTTCCCCTCAACTTAGCCCCGGTTAAGTTTGCACCCGCCAACTTCACCCCCCGCAACTGAGCCGCGCTGAAATTCGCCCCCGCCAAATTCGAGCCTTCCAAATTAGCTCCCATTAGTTTAGCTTCACTCACGTTAACACCGCTTAAATCTGCACCGCAGAGATTCACCCCCGCCAACTGCGCTCGCCGCAAACTGACTCCTGTTAATTGAGCTCCAAAAAGTTTTGCACTATTGAGCCTTGCACCGTAAAGGTTGGCCCACTTAAAATTAGCTGCAGTCAGATTAGCGCCCAGCAAGTTAACTAATTGCAAGTCGGCGCTGCACAAATTCGCATTCCACAACACAGCACCCCGCAGGTTTGCGCCAGTTAAAGTTGCGCCGCTTAACTTTGCTCTCGGCATTTTTGCTTTTACCAAAAAAGCTCCACTCAAATTAGCTTTTGTCAAATCTGCACCTGAGAGTTGGGTTTCACCCATTTTGGCAAAACTCAGATTTGTTCTGTGCAGCAGTGCACCTTTGAGTGTTGCTTTGGTGAGAAACGCCCTACTGAGGTTCGCCCCGGAAAGATTAGCTCGCGAAAGGTTGACTCCGATTAAGATTGCTCCGCTGAGGTCTTTCCCGCTGAGGTCGGCTCCAGTAAAGTCTCTTTCTCCTTTTTCGTAATTGTTGAGCAGTTCGCTAACTTCCATAGGGCGTGATACCTTCTATGATTGGGGGGGTTTCGATCGAGAAATCTCTAATCTTAAGGTTGTTTCAGAAATTAGACTGTTTCAGAAATTAGACTGTTCCAGCGTTTGCCTCAAACGGTATAAATCCCAATAACATCACTTTCTGTTTTAAGGCAATCTCTTAATAAAGATTTTATATCTTCCACGCGGTAGCGATCCCGCTTTCGGTATTTTTGAATTAAAAATTAATGTTTCTTGACATAGATAGTCATTGCTTAACGATCGACCGTTATATCAAATCCGTTAGCATCGGAATAGTAAATTCCAGTTCACTGTTCACTGTTGACTGTTCACTGTCAACAGTGAACCGTCAACCGTCAACATCATTCCGGTGTAACCGGAAATGATATTATTCGCAACTTCAGGCGCAGCGTGCCCTTGAATCCTGCGGGAGGTTGCCAGGAACTCAAGGCCCTCTTGAGAGCCTCTACGGCGTCTGTTGCTTGCAGCGTCGAGGTTTTAGTGTCGATCGCCAATCGGGCAACGCGGCCGTCTTGTACCAATAACTTCCATACCGTTTCACCGCTAACCCCCGCCGGGAGATTAACAGATTGCAGGTATTGAGTCAAATCCGCGATCGCCCCTGCATCCAACCCTTCGACGCTAACTACTTGCAGGCGAGAAGCCTTTGGCTGCGATGGTTGCAACTCACCGTAATCTCGCGGCGGCGCCATAGCAGGAGCTGGACTCACCGGTGCCGGGCGGGGAGTCGAGGTAACGCTGCGAGTGCCGCCTCTAGTTGGCTCTGCCCCCTCCGACTGGAAAATACCCTCATAGTTGACACCCTGCGGCAATTCTACAGGCACTTGCACTCGACGACGAGTTCCATCTGCTTCGACTCGCACTTCTTCGCTCACAGCCACAAAAGCCGTGTATTCCGACAGCAAGCGATAAGTCAGAGCAGTATTAGTCACAGCTTCCACTAGAGATTTAGTCTCGCCACCAAACATTTGATTCATTAAATCTTTAATGCGCGATCGCCCCCAAAGTTGAGCTACCGCCGGATTGCCAAAATCCGTAGCGGTTGCGGCGACTGAAGTAGACTCCCGCTGCCGCCCGCCGGATTGAGCAAAATTAACCGGTAAAACTTGCTCGTAAGCTTTGCCGCCGGCAAGAGTGCCGCGGATGCGAAGTTGGCCGGGGGCTCGATCGGTCTTTTTGCCAAACAAAACCAGTGGCTGACTCGCAAACAAGTCTGGCGGTGCGATCGGATAAATCTCCGGTTTTTCCCCCATTCCTTCCCAACTAATTTGAATATTAGTCAATACCGGACGATTAATTTGACTAAAAAACTTTTCTGCTGCTTCTGCTGACGGTTCATCTTGACGAATTACTTGAGACGTGCCTCTTCCCACTTCCGCCAAACGGTTGAGCAAAAACCGATTCACCGAACCGCCGACACCAAAACTATAAAGTCGATTTCCTGGTTTCAGACTCTGCTGAACCAGAGCCAGCACTTCATTTTCATTACCAATGTAACCATCCGTAATTAATACAATACTCCGCAGCCTTCCCGTAGCCGCCGCCGGAAAATTCATCACTGCTTGAATCCCGTTAAGCAGTTCACTTCCTCCGTTAGCCTGCAACTTTTCGATATAATTAATTGCGCTTTGTCGATTTTCTGCCGTATTCGCTAAAGGAGTAGTTGAAAGCGCTTGCGTAGTGTTGGCAAAATCAATAATAGTAAAAGTATCGTTGGGATTCAGTCCTTGGATGAAGCGGCGCATCAACTCCTTAGATTTTGCTAGTGGTTCGCCCTTTTGAGAACCGGAAGTATCCATCAGAAACACGACATCTTTAGGTACAATTTCATTAGTTTGGTAGTTTAATGCCGGAATCAAATAAGTAGCAAAATGACCGCCCCGCTGGTCGGATTGAGTCAAGACAGTTGAGCGCGTATTTTCGCCCGCCACTCGATAGCGCAAAATTAAATCTTTATTGGGAATTGTGTCAGAATTGGCTAATTGTACTTGCACAATATTTCCCCTGCGGTCAGTTGTAATTTGATGGGAAGTAGAGCGGACATCGCCGATCGCAACTCCGGCATCTATTTCTACCGAAACAGCAATATTGTGACCCGATCGCGCTCCCGGAGGCAAAACAGGCGGGTTAATGCGATCGGCACCAGAACGATCGCCCCCCCTTACTAAGTTGGGGGGGGTCGAATTTCTCGAAATATAGCGCGGCCCTACCACCATTGGAAACACAAATTCGTAATCGCCGCCGACAAACTTGAGACTTTCGGTGTAGCGAATCGTAACTTCAATTTTTTCTCCCGGTTTGATATTAGCCAGAGACTGAGTAAAAATATTATCGCGTTCTTGTTCCAACAAACCTGCACTCCGGCCTTGCTTTCTGGCTTGTTCGTACATTTCCAAAGCTTCCTCGCGGCGTTTGATATCAGCTTTAATAATTCGATCGCCTATTTTAATTTCCATATCATCCACCGCCGCTTCATCGGGCAAAGGAAATACATAAACAGCTTCTATAGATTCGGGAAAAGGATTTTCAAACTTCTGAACAACTTCGACGCGGGAGATATTGCCAGCTATTTTGGCTTTAACTTCCGTCTGCTTGAGAGGAAAGACTTGTTCTGAGGTCGTATTGGGAGTTTTGACGAACAAACCGCCGACAGGACATCGAGTTTCGGGCGATCGTCCGCCATTGCAATTAACATCGTTACTAGCGAGGATTTTCGGCGACACAGACGAATAATTTTCCCCAGGATCTTTTGCCCGCGCTGCATGGGGAGCAAGCCACGCGCCACACTCTATCGCAGCGAGCAATGCGATACCAGCAGAAAGCAACCGTTGAGGGGATAGAACGCAGACAAACTTCATAGCTGTTGTTTTTAGCAGACTTGAGGTGCTTTGTTTACCATGACTTTACCCTTTGCAAAACGTTCCTGAGTTAGCTTTTTGGGAAAAATGAAGAAACGGGCTGCACAAACGAGCAGGTTTGGTCGATCCTCTTCGAGGGCTTCACCAACGGGCGATCGAGCCCAACCTGCAAGATTGTATAATTAAGTTAGACGACAGTTAAATAGCTCTAACCGAAACCCCTGAAACCCTAATAAATTGTAATTACCATGAATTTTATCAACCCCAAAACCGACTTTGCCTTTAAAAAAATATTCGGCTCGGATGACAGTAAAGACATTTTGATTAGTTTCTTAAATGCTCTCCTCTACGAAGCACAGCCCGTTATCGAAGATTTAGAAATTATCGACCCCTATTTAGCTCCAAACATTAAAGGCATCAAAGATACTTACTTGGATGTTAAAGCCAAGATTACTGGTGACAAAACTGTGATTATTGAAATGCAGGTTTTGAATGTAGAATACTTTCAGCAGCGGGTTTTGTATAATGCAACTAAAACTTATTCAATGCAGCTAAGCACAGGAAGTGGCTACAGCAATTTAAACCCTGTGATTGCTCTGACAATTACAGATTTTAAAATGTTTGAGAATATGGACACAGTGATTTCGCACTTCATCTTCAAAGAAAAG
This sequence comes from Microcoleus sp. D2_18a_B4, assembly GCF_036702475.1. Lineage (NCBI taxonomy): Bacteria > Bacillati > Cyanobacteriota > Cyanophyceae > Oscillatoriales > Microcoleaceae > Microcoleus > Microcoleus sp. D2_18a_B4. The sequence continues at coordinate 52,462 of NZ_JAUBTL010000027.1, read as the reverse complement.
ACATTTTTAGTAGATTATCTAGCGGATCAATTTGAGCTGGTATTTGTGGAGTTACCAAAATTCAACAAGGGACTAGATGAATTAGAAACCTTGACCGATAAGTGGATATACTTCATGAAAACAGCTCAAGCTTTACAGTCTGTTCCAGAAGAATTGGAAAATGTACAGGAACTGAAACAGGCTTTTAAAATTGCCAATAGAGCGAATCTAAATGCTCAGGAACTAGATGATTTAGAGAAGCGAGAAATCTTCATTCAAGACCAGCGTGGCTCCATTAGTCTAGCTACCAAAATAGCCCTTGCAGAAGGTATCGAGCAAGGTATCGAACAAGGTATCGAGCAAGGTATCAAACAAGGGAATTTGCGATTAATTACTCGCCAGTTGGAACGTAGTGTAGGCGCACTGTCGCCGGAGATCCAAGCCTGTATAAGTCAGTTATCCGTTGAGGAATTAGAGAGTTTAGGAGAGGCTGTATTAGACTTTGCCACCTTGTCAGATTTGACAACTTGGTTGCAAGCACATAACAATCGTCAATAATTTGGTCAAATGGGTGTAGGGGCAATCCCCCGTGGTTGCCCTTATGGATTACCTATGTCACATTTGAGTCTGACCTGACATTGAAGCATCTAAAGTCGAAAATCCTATGAGCAAATTTGTGTTTGTGACTGGCGGCGTGGTTTCCAGCATCGGCAAGGGAATTGTCGGTGCTTCCTTGGGCCGCCTATTAAAGTCGCGGGACTATTCTGTCTCGATTTTGAAGCTAGACCCCTATATTAACGTTGACCCCGGCACTCTGAGCCCGTTTCAGCACGGAGAAGTCTTTGTCACGCAAGACGGTGCGGAAACTGACCTGGATTTGGGGCACTACGAGCGTTTTACCGATACTTCCATGTCTCGCCTCAATAGCGTCACCACGGGTTCCATTTATCAAGCGGTGATCAACAAAGAACGCCGCGGTGAGTATCAGGGGAGCACGGTGCAGGTGATTCCGCACATCACTAACGAGATTAAAGAGCGAATTCACCGGGTAGCAAAAAATACTAATCCCGATGTGGTGATTACGGAAATTGGCGGAACGGTGGGAGATATTGAATCTTTGCCGTTTTTGGAGGCAATTCGCCAGTTTCGCAAGGATGTCGGCCGGCAAAATGTTGTGTATATGCACGTCACGCTGATACCTTGGATTCCTTCGGCTGGGGAGATGAAAACTAAACCGACTCAGCATTCGGTGAAGGAATTGCGATCGATCGGCATTCAACCAGATATTTTAGTCTGTCGGTGCGATCGCCCGCTGTCTTTGGGCATGAAACAGAAATTGTCGGAATTCTGCAACGTCCCCGAAGAATGTGTCATCACCGCTCAAGATGCTAAAAGTATCTACGAAGTGCCGCTGATGATGGAACAGGAAGGTTTGGCCCAACAAACCCTCAATTTGCTGCAACTCGAACATCGCCAGCCAGATTTGCATCAGTGGCAAACTTTAGTCAACAGGCTTTACAGTCCCAATCACAAAATTGATATTGCTTTAGTTGGCAAATACGTGCGGTTGAACGATGCTTATCTTTCGGTGGTCGAAGCTTTGCGGCACGCGGCAATTGCGATCGGCTGCGACCTGAATTTACACTGGATTAACTCAGAAGATTTAGAATCGGGAAACCTCGATAATTATCTCAAAGGTATCAACGGCATTGTTGTACCGGGAGGTTTTGGGGTTCGGGGAGTTGACGGCAAAATAGCGGCGATCGAATATGCTAAACACCACAAAATTCCATTTTTGGGATTGTGTTTGGGGATGCAGTGTGCTGTGATTGAATGGGCGCGCAACATCGCCCAACTACAGGATGCCAACAGCGCTGAATTTAACCCAGATACAGCAAATCCGGTAATTAATTTATTGCCAGAACAGCAAGATGTAGTCGATTTGGGCGGTACAATGCGACTGGGTTTGTATCCGTGCCGTGTCAACCCAGACACGCTAGCTTTCAAACTTTATCAGAAAGAAGTGATTTACGAGCGGCACCGCCATCGGTACGAATTTAACAACGCCTACCGCAATCTTTTCTTAGAATCAGGTTATGCAGTCTCCGGTACATCTCCAGACGGCCGATTGGTAGAAATGATCGAATTTCCCAACCATCCCTTTTTCATAGCCTGCCAATTTCACCCCGAATTCCAATCTCGACCTAGCGCCCCCCACCCATTGTTTCAAGGGTTTATCCAGGCCGCTAGCATCCAGGGAAAGCAGGATGTTTTAGAAGATGAGGGTCGCGACTTGGTGGCTGGGAAAGTTGTCGCAAACTGATCTCATATCATGTGCGATCGATTAGTTCTGATATATTAGATGTCTGTAGGGGCGGTTCCGAGTAGACAATATTCAAATCGCCCCGACTATCGACATTACAAAACCCACCCAACAGACCAATAGGATTTGATAGGGGTCGCACTTACCGGACTAGATATCGGGCAGCATTCTCAACGAGTGAAAAACCTCCCCCCCAACCCTATGCTAGGGCTGGGGGGCTAGTACCACAAGGGAGAAGGCAGAAGACAGAAGGTAAAAATGCTGATATATTTTTACTTAACTTTTTACGGATTTCCAGGGTGATACCAGTTTCCCCAAAAAATGCAACTTTAGGCAACTTCCCAACCCAGATAGTCATCAGTCATGCCCAATCTAAAATCTACAATCTAAAATCTAAAATGGTATGAGTTGTCAAATTATCCTAAAATACCAGGAAACACCGGTTTGAGGAGGCTTTGTGGCTTATTGGAGCAAAATTACTTATGAGAAAAGTACATACATAATTGACCTTGACACTATAAGTGCTTTTTCTAGCGAACTGGATAACAAGCGTATCACCTTTTGGCTGCCTAATAGCAGTCAGCCGATTATCCTCAATCCCCAAGGCAATTCTGAGGCTTACAAGCAAGTTCTCGATTACCTAAAAAAAACCATCGATCGCAATTCTAGAGGTTCGTGGATTAAAATTAATTATGACCGCAAAGAATTTGCGATCGATATGAGTCGAATTAGCTCTTTTGCTTGCGAACAGAACGGTCGGCTAAGCTTTTGCCTGCCTGACAGCGCAACTAATATTATTATCCTGCGCCAAAGCAACCCGGAAACTTATCAAGAAATTCAGGAATACATTAAAAATACGACTGGACAATCTCTGCCATGAAGAAGTCATTAGTCAGTAGTCAGTAGTCAGTAGTCAGTAGTCATTAGTCATTAGTCATTAGTCATGAGTCATTAGTCATTAGTCATTAGTCATTAGTCATTAGTCATTAGTTTAGAAGCATGAACAATGAAGGAGACTATGTTTAGTAACTCCTCACCTTCCTTCTATTTTTTTTTAGCTAAAGTGCTTAGGTTGCACTCTAATTTTAGTAAAAAAGCGCAGTAAAATGCGCTGTTTTTTTAAATTTTAACTATTGAACAAGCTGCCAAGCTAATTTGGCTGCCCCTACCATGCCTGCTTGATTGCCCAATTCAGCAACCAATAACTGCAAATCTTCGCGAGAACTCGGCAGTACACGTTGCTCAATTTCTTCTCGAACCTTCGGCAAGAAAAATTCTGCACCTGCACTAATTCCACCGCCGATAATAATAGCTTCCGGCGTCAAGATATAAATGAGACTTGCCAAACCGATACCCAGATAGCGCCCGTAATTTTGCCAGAATTCTAAAGCTTTGGCATCTGCCGACTTAGCTAGATTTGCTAATTCTAGCGGTTCCAAACCCGTTTCTCGGCGAATTGCTTGCACCGAAACGTACTGTTCTAAAGAACCGCGATTGCCGCTGTTGCACTCCGGGCCGTCGGGATTTATAGTAATCAATCCTAGTTCTCCGGCCGCGCCTTGATGACCTACAAATAGTTTGCCGTCTAGGATAACTGCGCCGCCGACTCCTGTACCTAAAGTTATTAAAATTAGGTCTTTAAATTGCCTTCCTGCGCCCAACCAAGCTTCTCCCAATCCGGCACAGTTGGCATCATTTGCTAATATTGTCGGCAGTCCGGTTTTAGCTTCCAACCAGTCAGCTAGGGGGACGTTATGCCAGTTTTTGAGGTTAATTGCTACTCTCGCTATGCGGCCGGCGGCGTCTGCGGGGCCTGGAGTACCGATGCCGATCGCACTTACACCATTTTCGACCGGATTAAGTTGTAAAATAGCATCGGTCATTGTAGCTAAAACGGCTTCTGGCGTTGCGGGTTGAGGGGTGGGGACAGTTAAGGATTGGTGACAAATGCCGTCTTCGCTAAATCTGCCGAGTTTAATTGCGGTTCCGCCTAAGTCAATGCCGATTACTTGTGTCATTCAATTTGGGTTTGGGATGGAAGAATTTGCGATTAATCCTAATAGGATAAATATTTTGTGTTATCCGCCTTGGCACCTTACAAATTCAGTGTTTAGTGAGGACTGAAGTCCTAAAAGTCCTATTTTAGTGTATAATAATTAGCGACGAAAACTGCGCTTAATTCTCAATAGTATCATACAGATCGCAATACCTAGCAAAAATTAGGGAGACAAGCGAGTTCGCCTATTTAATTTCGCCTAACTTACGTTGCGCTACCTCTCGGTTGTGCAAAGCATCGTGATAATCTGGTTGGAGAGCAATTGCCTGGGTATAAGATGCGATCGCCTCTTCAAATCTTCCTAAATTATACTGCTCATTCCCTCTCTCGCACCACGCTTTCGCCTCTACATTAACTTCCGATTCTGCCTCCGCAGCCTCAGCGCCTCTGCGGTTCACTTCCCCAGAAAAACCCAAACCATCCCCAACAAACACCGCCTCAATCACCCTCCCCTTTGTCTCCTCTTCCTCAACCTCCGGCAGCGGAAACCGTGTCAATATCTCCCGCCCAATTTGCCGCGCCACCTCTGACAATTCCCCACTGCCAATTCTACCTAACAATACCAGCCGCTGCGCTAATTCCTGAAGCGATGCCACCGCATCCGTAGGGGCGGTGCCCCCGTGCCCGCCCTGCAGGTTTTCCCCCTCTAACAATCTTTGCCCAAACCGTCGCAGCCAAGCAGCCACTTCACCATCTTTAAGGCGTTTTGCGATTAAGAATCCCGCTACATCCCCTCGACTCCAGCCAGCATTCACCCCTTCTAGAATTTCCATGAATTTCGATTCGTATTCCGCGTCAGTTAATGTTGGGCGGATGGCGGTATTTTCCGAAGGCGGGGAGGGTTTGGTTGGGGTTCCGAACAGCCGCTGAATTAGTCGTTTGAAGAATTGCAGAATTTTGTTTAGCATTTGTGGGGTTGGGAGGAGTGGGGTATTTTCTATTTTATAGCAATTATCAAAAGTAGGATTACATCGAGATTGTCGGCGATGTCTGTAGGGACACGGCAGTGCCGTGTCCGGGATTGCGACGCACAACTAACAATCACGTGAAGTAGAATTAATCTACTTTAAAAGCGGATAATACAGTTCTCCAGTTGAGTTGATATAACCGGCCCTATCGCCCGCTAAATCCCCCGTTCCCATAAATACATCAACTCTCCCCGCGCCTTTGATTGCGCCGCCAGTATCCTGATCCAAAACGTACCGATTCACGGCATTTTGTTCGAGTTGTCCCGCCGCATTCGGATAAGGGAGTTTTGTACTAATTAATGCTAGTGCACCGGGTGGCATTAAAGCTTTGTCGGTGGCGATCGACCTTTCGGCAGTTACTGGCACTCCAATGCTTCCTGTGGCTGGAGCTCCATTACTATCCCGGAAGAATACAAAGCTTTCATTTTTCGGCAAATATTTGTTCATATCTGCGGGAAAGTTGGTAAAATATTCCCTTAGTTTCGGCAAAGTTAACTCTTCTAAAGTAAACTTTCCGTCTTTAACTAATTCTCGCCCGACTCCTGTATAACTGTGACTGGTTTTGCCTGCAAAACCGACGGTCATCTCGCTACCATCTGTTAGTTGCAATCTCGCAGAACCTTGGACGTGCACGAGAAATGCTTGGAATCGATCGCGCAACCAAACTAATTCTAATCCTCGCAGCAATCCTTTACTTGCCTGCAAAGCATCTGCGCCTTCTAATTGCAATCTTGTCGGGTGAGGTTTCGGCCAAGATGCCATGTTTGGCGGCATCCGGTACAGGGGATAACGGTATTCGGAATTCGGCGTGCGAGATGCTGCGTAAGTCGGCTCGAAATAACCTGTAAATGCGACTGTTCCCTTGCCATCTTTGCCCGTGGATTTGTAAAATACAAACTCGCGCTTGACAGATTCCTGAAGTTGTGCTGGGGTTGTGGAACTGACAACTAATTGGCGGAATCGATCGAGGGAACGGCGGACTCGATCGCGCGTAACTCCTGCTACTGGATAGCGGCTGTAAGCAGTGGCGGCGGCCGATGTATTGAGATAGCGGAGGCTGTGGTCGATCGACTTTAACAGCAATTCTTTATCGCCCGGTTTGCCATTTTCGCCCCAGATTTGAGCGTCAAAGGCGATCGACTCCAACTCACTCGCTTGTAATTGATTTACACTCATTGGTTGCAGCGATGGAACTGCAACGGCGGGCACCGAAAAAGCGATCGCCAAAACGCAACAGGCAATGGCTAATAGCTGATAGCGAAAAATCTTGCTCAATTTCCAATCTTCCCTACTGAATTGATTATTTTCCTTATTCATCGAATCGTTCGACGCTAGAAGTAAATATCGGTTCTACGCGAATTGCGAGAACGCTGGTAGGCCGAACTACCATGTATTCGCCTTGAATATTTTTAATCGGGACATTAAGAAATTCTCTTGAATCTTGTTTCGGCACCAGCGTACTGCTGTACCACTTTTGAAAATCTTGCAGCGTTGCGAAACGTACTTCTTCGCGATGGCCGCCTTCAAGCAGCAGGTGCACGGAATATTCGCTGGGTGTTCTAGGCATAGCAGATGGGGAGAGTTTTTGGAGGACAATCTAAAATCTAAAATCTAAAATCTAAAATTGATGTGTTTGCCCTCAAGCAGCAGGTGCAAGGAATATTCGCACTTGTGTTCTAGGCATATCTTTATTTTTGATTTTTGATTTTAAGCTTTTGGAACGATTCCATATTTTACATCTTCCTCGGCGCATTCCCTCATCTAGTAGGTTGGGTTGAGGGAGGGGGAGACGGGAGAGGGGGAGAGGGGGAGAGGGGGAGAAGGGGAGACGGGCAGGGCTGTTTCATTCTCTTGTAGGGGCAGCCCCCCGTGGCTGCCCCAATCTCTGAAACACGAGCAAATCGTGGATGGGGAGGGTAGGCACGGGGAGTAGGGGTAGCACTACAAGAGTCAAAATCATCGTTTTCTTGAGAATGAAACAGCCCTGGGGAGAAGGGGAGGGTGGGAGAGACCAGAGAGTTGTTGCAGGAAAATCTCAATCTAAAATCTAAAATCTAAAATCGATTGAGTTGTTGCAGGAAAATCTCAATCTAAAATCTAAAATCTAAAATCTAAAATCGATTGACGGCGGCCCCCATCTGCGGCTACGCTGTGAAAATAAGGCTGCTTTCCTCAAGGAGGAAGCAGCCCGCGTCGCTCAAAAATCTAGTTGCACTGCCCATTGCTGCGCCAACAGCAATAGACAGCTAACCGCCAAACTGAGCTAACCAGTCTGGAGGCTAATGGAGAATTCTAACACTCTCTGTAGCCGCCCTGCTCTGTGTTAACGTGCGGGGCGGCTGGGTTTTTGGGTTTTCCTAGAAAAAACCAAAAACCAGGAGACCATATTATGTCACAGGAATTCGTGCCTGACGATAACTTTTCCGATCGTCCAAATGACGGCTCAGCAGTATCGGAACAGGAAGTCGTGCGGATAACGGTTGTCGGTTCCCGCGCCGCCGTGTTAGACACCATCCACACCTTGTACCGACTGGGATTTGCCCAAGTCGGGGATTGGAGCCCGCCGCAGCGAGGCGCACAGCCGGGACAAGTTATAAGCGTACTCATTCGCCGATCGCGCAAAGCCTAAAAATAGGATGAAATACGGTAGGGACACGACACCGTGCCTTTCCTCGTGTCAACAAACACGTTAAACCCGCAGTCCGACAGGGCTTGAAACCCCTGCCTCAAAACTCAACTCCTCGCGATGAGGACTCAGAAGAAGACTTTTAAACTCATTAGTCCTCTTGAGAGGACTTTAGCTATTAGACAGGGAATTTATTCCCTGGCGGACTGACGGGCGGGTCGCAGGACTGGCGGACGATGGGCTTAAGTTGACACGCTTTGGACACGGCATTGCCGTGTCCTCCATCGCCGTGGCTACATGGCTGGATCTGTGATTGTCACATCCTCCGAGGGCGATGGCGTCCCGCCCTCGCCCGTGCTACGGGAAATTTCATCATCCATCCCCGTTAATTTTATCCGTTCCCCACAGTCAGGACACGCCTTGGCCCAAGTCTCTACAATGATTAATCAGGCGGAATACAGGGATTGTGTATTTTAGAACACGATTTGACCGCAACACTTAAAATAGTCTTGATTTACCGATCGACTGCACCCTTTTCTCATCAATATTTCTGGTTAGCTGGGGGTGTCTGTGGGCCGGAGTTGGGAGGTTCTGCTTCCAAAAGGCTGATAATGGTGCACAATTTCAAATTAACAACAAAACTTGCACTATTTTGAGTAAGCTTTGGGGGGAACAGCTTAGAAAGCCTGTTTCTAAGACTGATGCAAAATATCAAATTAATCCTCCACCTTGTCCAATTACTAATTACGAACCTATGCCCCGTCGTCAAGACTTAAAAAAGATTCTTCTTATTGGTTCCGGCCCAATTGTTATCGGTCAAGCGTGCGAATTTGACTATTCAGGAACACAAGCTTGCAAAGCTTTGCGAGAAGAAGGTTTTGAAGTAGTGTTGGTGAATTCCAACCCGGCAACGATTATGACCGATCCGGAAACTGCCGATCGCATTTACATCGAACCTCTAACGCCGGCCATCCTCGAACAAATCATCGCTAAAGAAAGACCTCAAGCAGTTTTACCGACTATGGGCGGTCAAACGGCGCTAAATTTAGCAGTGGCAGTCGCTAAAAATGGCGTTTTAGAAAAATACAACGTCGAGTTGATTGGTGCTAAGTTGCCCGCAATTGAAATGGCAGAAGATCGGCTATTATTTAAGGAAGCGATGGCCCGAATTGGGGTCGCCGTTTGCCCTTCGGGAATTGCCAACACTCTCGACGAAGCCAAAGCAATTGGTCACCAAATCGGCAGTTATCCGTTAATTATTCGTCCTGCTTTTACAATGGGCGGCACGGGAGGCGGCATTTCTTACAATCAAGAAGAATTTGAAGAAATGGCACAAGGCGGGATTGATGCCAGTCCAGTATCGCAAATTTTGATCGAACAATCTTTGATTGGTTGGAAAGAGTACGAACTCGAAGTAATGCGAGATTTGGCAGATAATGTGGTGATTATTTGTTCGATCGAGAATCTCGACCCGATGGGCGTCCACACCGGCGATTCTATCACCGTCGCCCCGGCGCAAACTCTCACAGACAAAGAATATCAGCGCCTGCGGGATGCTTCGGTGAAAATTATTCGCGAAATCGGAGTTGAAACCGGCGGTTCCAATATTCAATTTGCCGTCAATCCAGTCAACGGAGATTTCATCGTTATTGAAATGAACCCTCGGGTTTCCCGTTCCTCCGCCTTGGCCTCGAAAGCAACTGGTTTCCCTATTGCAAAAATGGCGGCAAAATTAGCGGTAGGTTACAGCCTAGACGAAATTTCCAACGATATCACCAAGAAAACTCCGGCGTCTTTTGAGCCGACAATTGACTACGTGGTGACGAAGATTCCCCGATTTGCCTTTGAAAAGTTCCCCGGTTCCGAACCGACTCTGACAACGCAAATGAAGTCAGTTGGGGAGGTAATGGCGATCGGGCGCAGCTTCAACGAATCCTTCCAAAAAGCGCTGCGGGGATTGGAAACAGGCCGCGCGGGTTACGGGTGCGACAAACCGGAAAAGTTGCCGAGTTTGGAACAAATTCGCGCCGGATTGCGGACGCCAAATCCCGATCGCATTTTTACAGTTCGCCACGCGATGATGATGGGAATGTCGGTGGAAGATATCTTCGAGTTCACAGCAATCGATCCTTGGTTTTTGGATAAAATGCAGGAATTGCTGGAAACTGAGAAGTTCTTGAAACGAACGCGGTTGGAACAGTTGACAAAAGAGACAATGTTTGAAGTAAAGCAGTTGGGTTTTAGCGATCGCCAAATTGCTTACGCCACCAAAACATCGGAAGATCAAGTCCGCGCTTACCGCAAACAGTTAGGCGTAATTCCGATTTACAAAACCGTCGATACCTGTGCCGCTGAATTTGAAGCGTTTACACCGTATTATTATTCCACCTACGAAGCGGGAGCGGCAATTTGGGAATTGGGCGATGAAGAAAAGAAAGTTTCGCCTGTGGGCCACAGTCTCGCGCCGGAGTCGGAAGTTTTGCCTTCTACCAAACGAAAAGTGATGATTTTAGGTGGCGGGCCGAACCGGATCGGACAGGGAATTGAGTTTGATTACTGCTGCTGTCACGCTTCCTATTCCCTAGGAGAAGACGGCTTTGAGACAATTATGGTCAACTCGAACCCGGAAACGGTTTCGACGGATTACGATACGAGCGATCGCCTGTATTTTGAACCGCTAACAAAAGAAGATGTTCTCAACATCATCGAAGCCGAAAATCCAGAGGGAGTAATTATTCAGTTTGGCGGACAAACCCCGCTGAAATTAGCGCTGCCTTTACAAAAAGCTCTCGAAAATCACCCCGATGTACAAACAAAAATCTGGGGAACTTCGCCGGATTCCATTGATACTGCTGAAGACAGGGAGCGATTTGAAAAGATTCTGCGGAAATTGGATATTCAGCAAGCTGCTAACGGTTTAGCCCGTAGTTTTGAGGATGCTTTAATAGTAGCTCAACGCATCGGTTATCCGGTAGTGGTGCGACCGAGTTACGTGTTAGGCGGGCGAGCAATGGAAATTGTTTATTCCGATACGGAATTGGAACGTTACATGACCTATGCCGTGCTAGTAGAACCGGAGCATCCGATTTTAATTGATAAGTTCTTGGAGAATGCGATCGAGGTGGATGTCGATGCGATCGCCGATCTTACTGGCAATGTGACGATCGGCGGTATTATGGAGCACATCGAGGAAGCGGGAATCCACTCCGGCGACTCTGCTTGTTCTATCCCTTACCAAACGCTTTCTGATGCAGCTTTGGCAACAATCCGCCGCTGGACTGTAGAATTAGCAAAATCGCTGAAAGTGATCGGGTTGATGAATATTCAATTTGCCGTTCAAGGGGAAGAAGTTTTCATTTTGGAAGCTAACCCGCGCGCTTCTCGAACAGTGCCTTTTGTCTCCAAGGCGATCGGAGTTCCCTTAGCAAAAATGGCCTCGCGAGTCATGTCGGGCAAAACTCTAGAAGCTTTGGGTTTTACTGAAGAGATTATACCCACTCATGTTTCGGTAAAAGAAGCTGTATTGCCCTTTGCTAAGTTTCCGGGAGCTGATACCTTGTTAGGGCCAGAAATGCGATCGACCGGCGAAGTCATGGGAATTGACACCGATTTTGGCAAAGCATTTGCCAAAGCTCAACTCGGTGCTGGACAAATGATGCCGCTGTTTGGAACTGTGCTGGTTTCGATGCGCGATCGGGACAAACTAGCAGTTGTACCCGTTGTCAAGGAATTCTTAGAATTGGGTTTCAGAGTAGTCGCAACCCACGGGACACGCAAAGTTTTGCAAGAGCAAGGTTTACAGGTAGATTTAGAATTGAAACTGCACGAAGGGCGGCCGAATTTGTTGGATTCGATCAAGAATGAGAAAATTCAACTAATTATCACCACGCCTTCCGGCGAAGAATCCCGCGCCGACGGAATCTTTATCCGCCGCACAGCTTTGACTTACAAAATCCCGATTATTACTACAATAGCCGGTGCCAAAGCGACAGCAGCGGGAATTCGATCGCTAAAATCCTACCCAATGGAAGTAAAAGCAATTCAAGACTATTACCCGCAAACCTAGAGGGCGAAACACCCTATGTTTAGGGTGTGCAGCGCGCACTATTAGTGTCAACTGAAGCTTTTAGTCCGCCAGTCCTCTCGCTCACCCCAGAACTGTTTCATTCTCAGAAAAACCAGGGTTTTGTAGGGGCGGTGCGACCCCTATTCCCCGTGCCCGCCCAGCCCATAGACGAGCGGGTCGGGGTTTCAGACATCGGGGCAACCACGGGGGGATTGCCCCTACAAGAGAATGAAACCGCCCTGCCGTGCCCGCCCAGCCCATAGACGAGCAGGTCGGGGTTTAAGACATCGGGGCAACCACGGGGGGATTGCCCCTACAAGAGAATGAAACAGTCCTCTCGCTAACCAGGCAGCCCGCCAGGGAATGAATTCCCTGTCTTATAGCGAAAGTCCTCTCGAAGAGGACTGAAGAACTCATTAGTCCTCATAGCGAGGACTTTCGCTTTGAGGCTATTGTTTTAACCCCTGCCGGACTGAGGGTTTAACGTTAAGTTGACACCAATGGTCGCGCACCTTACCCTAAACATAAGGTGCGCGCCACCAAAACCTAATCTGCATCGGAATCCAAAACTCCGCTAGACAGCATCAACCTCGGCCAAACTAACAAGAAAAAACCCATCCAAGCTAATAAAGGAATCGCGACTAAAACAGTTATCCAAACAGTTTTTAATAAAAACCAACTACCGCTAATCAGGCTAGTACCTGTCAAAAGAATCGACCAAGGTTGACACCACCAAGGTTTGTAACTCCAAGGACTAATAGCTTTTTGATTAGAAAGTTTTTTATCAGAAAGAGATTTCATATTTTTAGTGATTGTTTATGGAGAATAGTCGGGCTAGCTGGATTAACCGAAGTTAAACATTCATCACCTCTTCTGCTGTCAGCGTTAATTCGGGAAAAGTTCGCGACACAATTCGTTCACTGCCTTTAAACGCGCTTCTTTGATAGTTACCATCTGCATCCAAAAGGTGAACAAATACAGTTGGAACTTTGGGATTTCCCAGAAATTCCCTGCTGCCAATTGCTAAATAATCGACAATCCAATACTCAGGAATTCCGAGGCGCCGATATTCGTCCAATTTGTCTATATAATCGTCCTCCCAATTTGTTGATGTTACTTCCACTGCCAATTGAATTGGTTCCCGCATTGCAGCATAAGCAGAACGGTTCGATCGCCACAAATCGCGATCGATTACGCTGACATCCGGTCTCCGCCCTTGTTCGATTCCGGCTTTAGTTACAGTTCTGATAACGGCGGTATTTTTGACTACATAATTTAAACTTAGCCGTTTAATTTCATCTTTAAACGAGTCAGACGTAAAATCAGCAATATCATCATGATTTCTTGTGGAATTCATCTCTACAATTTCTCCATTTACCAGTTCATAGAGTCCATCTTCTGGACATTCTACAAGGAATTGGTCAAAGGTTAATTTTTGCGTGACTGTTGCAATCATAAGATTTATCCTTATTTTGCAGTAATACTATTAGTCTATATTACCACAGGCAGGAATGAATTTGTTTTTTTGACCCCAGACATCCAATTATAAAATCTAAAATCTACAATTAAAAATCTCAAATCGATTCAGGTAAATGGTAAAATACGAGCGCCAGCGGGCAGATTGAGTTAAATATGTCACCTAGTTGCTAGGGTAGAAAGTAACAAACCTAGAAATCGAGCCACTCCCAGGTCAACCCCGAACCATGAGACTAGACGAAGCCGTAGAATTTGCCGAAAACCCAGAGCCGCGCTGTCCCTGCGTCCTCCTGCTGGACACCTCCGGCTCCATGCAAGGCGCACCGATAGATGCCTTGAATGAGGGGCTGGAAATTTTTAGGAATGACCTAATTAAAGACGAACTAGCTAAAAAGCGAGTCGAAGTCGCGATTATTTCGTTTGACAATCAGATCAAAGTCGTGCAAGACTTCGTTACCGCCGACCAGTTCGAGACGCCACTGCTGACAGCTCAAGGACAAACCCACATGGGCGCAGGCATTCAGCTAGCATTAGATACCATTGCCGCCCGCAAATCCGAATACCGCAACAACGGCATTACCTACTACCGCCCGTGGGTATTTATGATTACCGACGGCGAACCTCAAGGTGAATCCGACGATGTTGTGGAAATAGCAGCACAGCGGATTAAAGAGGAAGAAACTAACAAGCGCGTGGCATTTTTTGCAGTCGGAGTGGAAGGTGCTAATATTCCCCGTCTCGCGCAAATTGTCGATCGCACGCCTGTAAAATTGAAAGGATTAGACTTTAGAGAGATGTTCATCTGGCTGTCGGCTAGTATGCAGAGAGTTTCTCACTCAAAAATTGACGAACAAGTAGCACTGCCGCCACCCGGATGGGGAACTGTTTAGTCATTAGTCATTAGTCATTAGTCATTGGTCATTAGTCATTGGTCATTAGTCATTGGTCATTAGTCATTAGTCATTGGTCATTAGTCATTGGTCATTAGTCATTAGTCATTAGTCATTAGTCATTAGTGAGAGTGCCGTAGGGACACGGCACTGTCGTGTCCCTACAAGGGCTAGTACCTACGAACCCAGAAAAGTGCTGTAATTAGGGATAAATAAACCCGTCCAGACTTTGCATAGTTGTGAATTTACGAAGTTTTGAGTTAAAGAGTTATTAATGCAGAATTCATCCTTTAATTGGCAAGTTGTGGCGGCATCGGTGATAGGTACGAGCCACGAAAAAAGAGCGCAGCCTTGTCAAGATGCCCACTGCTGGCGTCTCTTGCCAAACGGTGTTTTAGCGGCAGCAGTTGCCGATGGTGCGGGATCGGCAGCACTCGCAGAAGTTGGGGCAAAAATTGCTGTGGAAGCGGTTGTCGAAACGATTTCCCAGCAACAGGAAAGGCTGCCTGAAACTGACGACGAATGGCAGGTATTCTTGACAGCATCACTGCAAGTTGCGCGGGCACAGGTGGAAGCAGAAGCGGCAGTGCGGGAAGTGGCTGCGAGAGATTTAGCCTGCACTTTAATTGCGGTTGTTGCTACACCGGAATTAATCGCAGTTGCTCAAATCGGCGACGGTGCGGCGGTAGCAGGTGATAGTGCAGGAAATGCGATCGCCCTGACAGTACCCCCCTGCGGCGAATACATCAACGAAACTATCTTTTTGATTTCGCCGAATGCGATCGAAACAGCCCAATTTCAGGTACTGCGGGAAAAACTGCCGCACTTAGCCGTTTTTTCCGACGGCTTGCAAATGCTAGCTCTCAAAATCCCAGAAGGCACGCCGCACAAGCCGTTTTTTGCGCCTTTGTTTCGGTTCTCTGGCGAGTGGAAAGAAGAGGAAGATGCGAAACAGCAGTTAGAGTCATTTTTGCGATCGCCCCGCGTTTCCGAACGCACCGATGATGACTTAACATTATTATTAGCAACTTTTTCGAGTAATGTCTGATCTGTTCCAATCCACTTACAAGAGCCGGATAAAAAGTTATGACAGCTCGACGAGTTAGTGCCATAAACTTGTTGCGAGACACCTTGGATCTTGTGGGCTCTATATACCCAGCCCTGTTCAGGATAAACTATCCCCATTTGATATATTTCGTGGTGAATACTTTTGGCGGAGAGGTAATGCTGAATATTTATGGTATGACTCAACATGAACTAGCGGCAGCAAGTGTTTTTGGGGGCATTTTTTACTGGTCTTTGGCAGTTCCTTTCTTGTTTGGAGCTACTACTTTATACACTTATCGAATTTTGACCGGAAATCAAGTAACTGTGATTGATGCTTTTATTCAAGCAAAAAGAAGATTGCTACCACTTCTTTTGGTTTGTTTCTTGTCTGTGGTGCTGATTTTTACAGGTCTTACGTGGTGTCTGCGGGCTTTTCCTTTTGTAGGGTTAATAATTATACAAATAATACTAATTCCGGGGCTTTATGTGTCATACCGCTTAATGTTTTTATTATATGCTATCGTCATTAATAACAATTCGGTGTTGGATAGTTTTAAGAGCAGTTGGCAATTAACTAAAAGGCGCTGGTGGTTGGTATTTCGCTCGATGTTACTGATATTTTTGGTATTTTTTGTACCAGTAAGATGGATTTCTGAATTAATCGGTTTAAGATGGCAAAATTTGCTAGTAACTCAGCTTGTGGGTAATGTACTGGGATTTATAGCCGGACTACTGATGAATGTTTATTTGGTTTTATTGTACCAGCGGCTGCGGGAATCAGCAGCAGCTACTCAATAGACATCTCCGAAAAATCAAGTCAAGGGCTGTCAGGATACCTACCCCACAAAAATTGTTAGCGCTGTCTCGCGAGCGGTGAAAATTTGGCGCGGTTCTATAATAAAATCGAGGTGTCAACAATTTTGCTTTAGTTTGTACAGTAGGTCGTCATTTGCAAGCACAAGAGATTAAGGATCAGCTCAACTCCCTAATTAGCGACGCAGATCTAATAGATCCGAGTTTAGCGAGAAGATTGGATGAAATCAATCGCTGGGTGAAAGATATTAAACCCGGTTCGCTAACGGCTAAAAAATTTGTGATGGCTTTTTTGCTGCAGCTTATCCGAGATTCTCAGGTTTGGCTGGCAGTTCAATCTCTACCTTCGGAAAGAGAACAGCAAGCCGCGTTTGAGTTAATGACGCCGGGAGAAAGGTATTGGTACAGCTATCTATTTCCTAAATGGCTGAGCGAAAACGATCGCAAATTTTACATCTGGAAACAAAAACTCAAGGCCGGCCAATTCGATCCGGGAGATGATCTCGTGATTCGTGCGATCGCCGCCCGAATTGTCGATCGGCAAGGCACTGTTTTGTATCGATATGTTGCAGACCTTTCTATGGCAACCGATTCCATCGTTAGCAACCGCCAACAGCAGCCCCTCTGCATTCAAGTCACTACTCTTTCGGATGAGTTTTCTGAACTAAAATATCAAAATTGGCAACAAACTCTTCAAGCTTGGGGGATTGACAGAGGATTATTCTTAAGTTATGATAAAAATGATGCAAATTTCTTGAACCAGTTAGTTAACATTGCATTATATAATAGTGATAATTTGCCCGCAGGTCGTTACCTCAAGTTCCCGTAAATCAAGCAGATATGCTGCTGAGAATAGTTCGACTGCTCCAAACTCCGTGAAAAAAAAAATTTGACTAACTCACATATTGCACAATTCTCGACAATGGCAAAAGCCTAGTCCCCAGACAGCTTCCCGCAAAAGGGAAGGCGGAGCAAGATTCTTCCTCCCCTTTTCTGGTTCCGGGAGGGGTCTGCCAGACGGCGACAACAGGTGCTTGATACCAAGGCTAAGCAGGGAAGATTTACCGCAGCAATCAATCTTGTTAAATAACTAGCAACTCGGCCTAAATTGAATTGAGATTTGATTTAATCGCCGTGGAATTGTGGGAAAAAAAATCAAATTACATCAAAATCAAATACTATGACTGTACAAGGTACGAGCATCGTTGAAAATAACTTGCAAAAAGTCTGGGAAGAACTGGAAGCAGCCAGAAAAATGCAGGATGACTGGATGAATTACGGGGTAGATTTTGTGGATTTGTATGTGGAAGATGCTGGCGGTGATTGGTTGGAAAAGTGGGGAAAATGTGAAGAAGAATTAGAGCTAATAAAAAATAAAAAGGTAGATATTGAAGCAGTCAAAGCAGCGATCGACCTTTCCAGCTTTCAGCAGACAAAACTGCTGGAAATTGCCTTGAATTGCCGTTACTCTACCAGCTATTACTCCGATCGCCCCCAGGAGTCTCCCGCTTGGCAAGAGGTTAAGTACAAACGGCTGTCACTCTTAGGCGCAGCGATTTTCGGTGCTGTTGTTACCGATTACCTCTACCGCGAATATCCAGAACTCGATCCAGATGCTATCTCAACCTTAAAAGCTCGTTTGGCAGATCCGAAAAAACTTGCGGATTTTGCACAAAATCTGAAATTAAACGAACTCGGTTGGCGCGTAGGGAATGGAATAGAAACAGACAAAAGCGAAAACAAGAGAGTTTTTTCGGAGACTTTTGAGGCTTTGTTGGGCGCGATTTACTTGGAGTTGGATCGCGATTTTTGCAGTGGGGGAAACTGGCTGATTCAGCAATTGATTGAACCAAACATTAGCCAGCATCGGGATCTAACTCAGCGGCGACAAATTGGGCCTGAAAACGAGGTGAAACGGCGGGAAATCCTGGGTGCGGATATTCTAGATGCGATCGCGATCGACTATTTGTACAACCGCTTTCCCGAACGCAACGCCAGCCAGCTAACTCGCTGGAAAAATATGTTAGTGGCCAAAGAGATTTTCCCCAAAGACTTTAAGGCAAAACTAGGCAGTCAGTACCTGGAATTGAGAAGCAATTTCTCGCGTACCCGCGACTGGTTGGTGGATAACTTTATCCAAACCGCCGTTGACGAACTGGAAGAGGAAACAGGCGATCGACTAAAATAAAATCAACTTGTCAAAAAAATTGGGGAAACAGCAATGGTTACACAACTGCAATCTCCCGAAAAATCAAATATCATCTACCCCGACGATAACGGCGAACCGATGTCAAACAATACGGATCAGTTTCGATTAATTGTTTGGATTAAAGAAAACTTAGAATTGCTGTTTGCCGATGATCCAAATGTTTTTGTAGCAGGTGACTTGCTTTGGTATCCGGTGGAAGGAAATAATAAACTTTGCCAAGCACCAGATGTGATGGTAGTTTTGGGCAGATCAAAAGGATATCGAGGTTCCTACCAACAGTGGCATGAAGATAATATTGCACCGCAAGTCGCGTTTGAAATTTGGTCGCCGGGAAATCGTCTGACTCCGATGATTGAAAAATTCAGATTCTACGAACGCTACGGCGTGGAAGAATACTATTTGTACGACCCGCAAACATTAGAACTGACAGGATGGTTGCGGGTTGAGTCACAATTAGAAGCGATCGAACAAATGGACGGTTGGGTAAGTCCCAGACTGGGAGTGCGGTTTCAATTATCAGAAACAGGACTCGAAATGTTCGGGCCATCTGGAGAACCGTTTAGGAGTTTTGTGGAACTCGATCGACAGATCCAGCAAGCCGAGGCGCGGGCCGAACAGGCAGAAATGCTGCTGGAACAAGAACGATCGCGATCGCAAGCTTTGGAATCAAGACTCCGAGAAATGGGCATCGATCCCAATCAATTGTAAGCAAAACTGCAAAATTGAACTATTGTGGAACAGGCCCTCGTAGCCTGTTGCTGAGTTTTCCAGGGCGGGCTCTCCTGCCCAACCCACAATAAAATAGAATTATCGTGGAACAGGCCCTCGTAGCCTGTTGCTGAATTTTCCAGGGCGGGCTCTCCTGCCCAAGCCCTACTCCCCACAATAAAATAGAATTACGGATCTATCAGTGGGGTAGCTTTCTTTAATCTAAAATCCAAAATCTAAAATCTAAAATCGATTGATGCCCCCATACCCTAAGCGAATTCTATGCAGTTGCAGCGCCAATTTAGCGGACAACTGATTGCGATCGACACCAAAACCGCGATCGCCAGCGGGGGTGAAGGCCGCATCTACCCGATCGCCCAAGACTCGTCCCTTGTAGCAAAAATCTACCACAAACCGACAGACGAAGACGGCGACAAACTCACAGTCATGTTCAGTATGCCGCCGGATGCGCCGATCGCGGAACCGGGACACGCTTCCATTGCTTGGCCGATCGATTTGCTGCATACTGTCGGCGGGCGAGAAAAAATCGTCGGTTTTGTGATGCCGCGCGTCAACAAAGTGATGCCGGTACACACTTTCTACACTCCCAAAACCAGGCGCGAACAAAAACCGCTATTTAGCTATCTTTACCTCCACCGTACCGCCAGAAATCTCGCCTCGGCTGTAAACGCCCTCCACGTCAGGGGTTACGTCATCGGCGACGTAAACGAGTCGAACATTCTCGTGACGGATACGGCGTTGGTAACGCTGGTAGACACCGATTCGTTTCAAGTGCGCGATCCTTATACGGGTTACGTTTATCGGTGTCCCGTGGGGAAACCGGAGTTTACGCCGCCGGAGTTGCAGGGGCAGACTTTCCGCGATATCGATCGATCTCCAGAGCACGATTTGTTCGGTTTAGCGGTATTAATTTTTCAATTGCTGATGGAAGGTACGCATCCGTTTTCGGGAGTTTATCTCGGTAGCGATGAACCGCCGTCTTTGGAAGCGAGAATTCGATCGGGCCATGTCCCCGGATGCAGTAGGGGCGGTGCCCCCGTGCCCGCCCGCTACCGCCCGATGCCGGCTGCGCCTCCTTTCGAGATGCTGCATCCGCGGCTGCGGCAGATGTTTATCCGCTGTTTTGAGGAAGGGCACGGCAATCCTTCCGCGCGCCCGGATGCGAAAACTTGGGTGAATGCGATTCGGGAAGCGGAAGATGCTTTGGTAACTTGCAGCAAAAACAGTCAGCATAAGTACGGAAATCATCTCAGTCGGTGCCCTTGGTGCGATCGGGCAAAACTCCTCAAAGGCCGCGATCCGTTTCCTTCGCGGCAAGCAGTCAGCAACGGATTGCACTTGCAGCCCGCGAAAATCAAGCGTAAAAAGCCCCAACCACCCCCTGTCGTACCCCAGCCCGCAGTGCGCCGGCAACAGCCCGCCACGGGGCTTTCGCGCCCAATCGGCCAGTACGCAGTGCCGTTGCTACCGATGCCGATGTCTTCTCGGAGTCGGACTCCTGCGCCTCAGCTTCCCGTGGGCAAGTTTGAGCGCATTGTTCAGGATGCTGCTTGGGGAGGTGTTTGGGGTAGTTTGTGTTTGGCGGCGATCGGGGGGATTTATTCGGTAATAGCTGAGGGCGGCGGGGCTATTTTGGGGGCGATTTTTGTTGGTACGATTTGGGGCTGTTTTTTTGGGATGATGTGGGGCGTTTTTACTTTGCCGCCGAATCAGATTTGGCGAAAGTGGGGGGGAGTTTTGGTGGGGGCGGCTTGGGGGGCTTTTTTGTTGGCGGCGATCGGCGGTGCGGTGTTTGGGGCGATTAATAGCACTCCGGGAATCGGGGAGAGGATTTTGGCTGGGGCGGGGGTTGGTACTGTCTGGGGCTGTGTTTGGGCGAGTTTTCGGCCTCCTCTGGCGCTGCCGGCGGGGAGGGTGTGGGGCCGGCGGGGAGGGTATTTGGGGGCGGTCTGGGGCTCGTTTGTGGGGACTCTGGCTGGTGTTTTTTTGGGGGCTGGGCTGGTGGTTTGGCAGCAATACGGTGTCCAGATGCGGCCGGTGGATGAGTTTGCGCGTTTGCTGCTGGGTGTGGCGATCGTGGCGGCTGGTGTGGGTTCTGTTGGAGGTGTGGTTTCTGGGGGTTTGTTGGGTTTTGGCGGGTTTTCGCCGAAGTTGCCGATTTCGTTTCAGCCTTCGGGCTTGAAGGGTGGGGCTTTGGGGGCCATTTGGGGCAGTTTTTTGGGGACTTTTGCGGGTGCTGTGTTGGGGGCGCTGGTGTCTGCGATGTTTCCGGCTGTTAGCGCTGGGGTGCCGGTGCAGTTGGGGCCTGTGGCGGGGGCGATCGTGGGGGCTGGTTTGGGGGCGATTTGGGGCGTGGTTTCGGGTACTGTTTGGGGGGCTTTGGGTAAGTGGTGATTCGGTTGATGTCTGTTTTTGGGTGGAAAATGCGTCTAGGAGTAGGTGTAAAAATCGAGGTGTTAAATTGGGGGGCTATAATGTAGATGCTCTAAGGGTTAGAGGCACTTCAAGCAATAAAATGGTAGACGCAATCGCTGAAATGTATGCGGGACAATGGTTTGAGGGCTGTCTGAAAATTTGGGTATTGACAAGTCGAAGGCTGAAATGGTACTTTTGTTTTATGCAGACGCAAATGAACGTTGAAAACCAAATACAGCAAAGCTTCTGGAACGGGCGGCCGCAATTAACCAAACTCCCTATCAGGGATTGAAACGAGTCACTGGATGAAATCAAGGGGCTCCAGCCAGAGCCGCAATTAACCAAACTCCCTATCAGGGATTGAAACTCGGCTGCAAGGTTGGTGGAGGGCCTGCTAAGCCGCAATTAACCAAACTCCCTATCAGGGATTGAAACGTAATACATCGGGCGGGGTGTCATCGGGGATATAAGGCCGCAATTAACCAAACTCCCTATCAGGGATTGAAACGATCCCGGTACTGGTGAAGCGCTGTTAATTCCGGGAACGCCGCAATTAACCAAACTCCCTATCAGGGATTGAAACGATGACAGTCCAGAATTTAGGGTGAAAATTTTAGCCGCAATTAACCAAACTCCCTATCAGGGATTGAAACACCCGCAAGCCCCTCGGTGACCTTTTCTCCTAAAGCCGCAATTAACCAAACTCCCTATCAGGGATTGAAACATTTGCTACACCAAATGACAATCCATTGACTCAAGCCGCAATTAACCAAACTCCCTATCAGGGATTGAAACTAGGATGTGGGGTAAGCCCATTGAATCTAACATCTTTGGGCCGCAATTAACCAAACTCCCTATCAGGGATTGAAACTTTGGTTGGGGGCTTCATACTAAATCCATGCTTGCCGCAATTAACCAAACTCCCTATCAGGGATTGAAACTTGACGGGCGACCCGAATACAAATATCAAAACCTCCGACATGCCGCAATTAACCAAACTCCCTATCAGGGATTGAAACTACTTTACGTACCCAGAAGCACACTATACTCCTAAGCCGCAATTAACCAAACTCCCTATCAGGGATTGAAACATTGAGTGTGAGCAAGGAATCGAAAAGCGTATTTTGGCCGCAATTAACCAAACTCCCTATCAGGGATTGAAACTTTTATTTGTGGAGGCGATCGCTTTCTGTTTGCGGGTAGAGCCGCAATTAACCAAACTCCCTATCAGGGATTGAAACGAATTAAGTAATGGGACAAATTGGCTACAATCTGAGCCGCAATTAACCAAACTCCCTATCAGGGATTGAAACATCAATAACGGTGAGAGTGATCGGCTGCTGGTGCAATGCCGCAATTAACCAAACTCCCTATCAGGGATTGAAACAAAACATCGAACTAACTAATTGCAGCCGCTATCGCCGCAATTAACCAAACTCCCTATCAGGGATTGAAACTGACCTGTGTGTGGGCTCTGTGGGAGTGGGCGAGAGTGTAAAGCCGCAATTAACCAAACTCCCTATCAGGGATTGAAACGATCGCGTGGGAGCCATCATTGCTAGCGGATAATGCCGCAATTAACCAAACTCCCTATCAGGGATTGAAACTTGAGTGCTTAAATGACTGCACTATTGATGGAAAGGCCGCAATTAACCAAACTCCCTATCAGGGATTGAAACATACAGGGGCTGATAGAGCTAGAGGGCGGTAAGCCGCAATTAACCAAACTCCCTATCAGGGATTGAAACTCAGCAGCATCGGCGGGACTGGTAATTCTGCTGCTGAAGCCGCAATTAACCAAACTCCCTATCAGGGATTGAAACAGACCGCTGCGGGCAAATTATCTGCGACTAACGACCCGCCGCAATTAACCAAACTCCCTATCAGGGATTGAAACGAAACCCGCAGCGGTTGGGAGTTGCGGGGGTTTTGCCGCAATTAACCAAACTCCCTATCAGGGATTGAAACTATTAAGCACAGGATTGAAGAAACCAGAACCCAAGCCGCAATTAACCAAACTCCCTATCAGGGATTGAAACACAGATTGGGATGAGCAAACCGGGTTAATTCCGCGCCGCAATTAACCAAACTCCCTATCAGGGATTGAAACACCCACGGTTGCAGATAACCAGTTACAGACTGAAGCCGCAATTAACCAAACTCCCTATCAGGGATTGAAACCACTTTCTGTTTTGCTGTGTGCCAGTGTCAATGCCGCAATTAACCAAACTCCCTATCAGGGATTGAAACTTGCTGTGTGTGTTCTCGGTCTCTGGCCTCGGATGCCGCAATTAACCAAACTCCCTATCAGGGATTGAAACAACTCCACTCACCGCGCTTGACAAAAAAATTAGCGCCGCAATTAACCAAACTCCCTATCAGGGATTGAAACAGCTTGGCATCGGTTGGCTTTGCTGTGTGCGTTCTCGGGCCGCAATTAACCAAACTCCCTATCAGGGATTGAAACGAATTCCACGGCCTACCCCGCCAGCGAGTATCCGATTTTCGCCGCAATTAACCAAACTCCCTATCAGGGATTGAAACTAACTCCTAAGCTTTAGCTTGTGTTTGGAGTAACTGCCGCAATTAACCAAACTCCCTATCAGGGATTGAAACAGCACTTGGGCATGAAGTAATTGTTTTAGATCCTCAGCCGCAATTAACCAAACTCCCTATCAGGGATTGAAACTCCCAAACTTGATTCTCGATCGGCTCCTTTGGGTTAGTGCGCCGCAATTAACCAAACTCCCTATCAGGGATTGAAACTTTTCCGTAGTAGATAACTAATTCGTCTCTAGTCAAAGCCGCAATTAACCAAACTCCCTATCAGGGATTGAAACTACTTCGATCCCTTCATCAAGAAGAAATTGGATCAGCCGCAATTAACCAAACTCCCTATCAGGGATTGAAACTGAATAGTCCTGTATATAGTACAAGCAATACTACTTTTGCCGCAATTAACCAAACTCCCTATCAGGGATTGAAACACATTACTTAATCCCACATAAGGATAAATTCTTTGGCCGCAATTAACCAAACTCCCTATCAGGGATTGAAACCCATCTGTCCGCTAGCTACCCTGAACCCGGTTAAACAGCCTAGCCGCAATTAACCAAACTCCCTATCAGGGATTGAAACATAAAGGTATTGAGTACAAGAATTTATTGATTTTAGAGCCGCAATTAACCAAACTCCCTATCAGGGATTGAAACCTAAGCTGTTGTCTGCACTGATTTCACTCTCTATCAAGCCGCAATTAACCAAACTCCCTATCAGGGATTGAAACTTGTGCCATCTTCTAGAGGTCTTTTAGTTCTAGCCGCAATTAACCAAACTCCCTATCAGGGATTGAAACTAATAGTTGCAGCACTTTTTCTTGATGGTAGCTGCCGCAATTAACCAAACTCCCTATCAGGGATTGAAACCTACTTCTAATCCCATTACAGTGTCTTGGACTAGCGCCGCAATTAACCAAACTCCCTATCAGGGATTGAAACGGGAACTGCGATCGCACTTTGGCTGACTCCCCTAACGCCGCAATTAACCAAACTCCCTATCAGGGATTGAAACGATGCCAAGTCCAAGGCGCGCGTAACCAGGGCGCAGCGCGCCGCAATTAACCAAACTCCCTATCAGGGATTGAAACCTAGTTCTCCCCGACTAAGCGCTTATACTCAGCCTGCCGCAATTAACCAAACTCCCTATCAGGGATTGAAACAGAGTATCTATTTCCATTCGGGGAATTAAACGAGCCGCAATTAACCAAACTCCCTATCAGGGATTGAAACAGATCCGAAATCCTATAAAATACCAAGTGGCTATAGCCGCAATTAACCAAACTCCCTATCAGGGATTGAAACGAATTAACGGTCAGCCCTGGGTGTTTGTAGCACCGCCGCAATTAACCAAACTCCCTATCAGGGATTGAAACTTGGTAAATCCTTATTTTACAATAACTTGCTGATAATGAAAGCCGCAATTAACCAAACTCCCTATCAGGGATTGAAACAGTAGGCAATGCCCACATCCAGACGATCGCCGCTTGAGCCGCAATTAACCAAACTCCCTATCAGGGATTGAAACAAATCAATTTGGGATGGTGCGCGCTTGAAGGGTGAGCAAGCCGCAATTAACCAAACTCCCTATCAGGGATTGAAACGCAGCGCTACTTGGATGTCAAGCCGGAGCAAGTACGCCGCAATTAACCAAACTCCCTATCAGGGATTGAAACCCTCACACAATGTGCTTAGGATATAGAGGTGAATGGCCGCAATTAACCAAACTCCCTATCAGGGATTGAAACAAACTTAATGGCAATTATTACGACGGTTTTCGATGGTGAGCCGCAATTAACCAAACTCCCTATCAGGGATTGAAACACTAGGCGAATTGGGTACGGGAACGACGCAGAAGGCGTAGAGCCGCAATTAACCAAACTCCCTATCAGGGATTGAAACTAAAATTACAGCGTTCGATCCAAGCATTTTACCCGCCGCAATTAACCAAACTCCCTATCAGGGATTGAAACTTCGGATTTGGGTGACTCAGCAGATCCGCACATTGGCCGCAATTAACCAAACTCCCTATCAGGGATTGAAACCATTTGGATAACTGCAATATGGGGAGGTCTTAGCGAGCCGCAATTAACCAAACTCCCTATCAGGGATTGAAACCCAGTGATGTCGCCAACAGAAAGGCAAAATCTAGAGAAAGAGCCGCAATTAACCAAACTCCCTATCAGGGATTGAAACGTCACGGGCAGCTTTGTTACCTTGAATTCCGAAATTGCCGCAATTAACCAAACTCCCTATCAGGGATTGAAACAAGAAATATTAAAGATTGGTATATTATGCGGTAGAGCCGCAATTAACCAAACTCCCTATCAGGGATTGAAACTAAAAGCTTCTTGAACGGAGGTTGAAGATGATGGCCGCAATTAACCAAACTCCCTATCAGGGATTGAAACGGGGAAACTCAACTTCCCCGCGTTGGGGTACAAAGAACCGCCGCAATTAACCAAACTCCCTATCAGGGATTGAAACACCTTTCGCGAACCATTTCCAGCCGTAAGGCAGTCGAGCCGCAATTAACCAAACTCCCTATCAGGGATTGAAACCTCATGCACGGTAGCATCTGAAGGCTGTTGGGTTAGCCGCAATTAACCAAACTCCCTATCAGGGATTGAAACGATGGCGACAAAGTTATCGAGCGATCGCCCGGAGCCGCAATTAACCAAACTCCCTATCAGGGATTGAAACGTTTAAGCCTTTGGCTAGCGGTTCAGTAAAATCTGAGCCGCAATTAACCAAACTCCCTATCAGGGATTGAAACATAGCCCTTGGCGGCAATTATGTGTCCGAATCGTGCCGCAATTAACCAAACTCCCTATCAGGGATTGAAACACCATTAGGCTAGCCGGTAAGCCTGGAGATATCGGCCGCAATTAACCAAACTCCCTATCAGGGATTGAAACTCTAAACGGGAAACCCAATCCTTTGCTTCCAATAAACGCCGCAATTAACCAAACTCCCTATCAGGGATTGAAACTTTCGGAAGTATTCACCAGAAGAGGAGACAGGAGGAAAGAGAGTATTCTTCTCCTGACTCCTGACTCCTTCTTCGCCACAACCAACCTCAATCCCATCTTCACTTAAGATGACAATGACAATTCGGCTTTTCAATCAAAGACTCAACCAAAGCATTCAAAGCAACCGCCGCCAACAACCCGCCGCCAAAAGTTCCCACAGTCGTAATATAAGCAACGCCCGATCGCACTAACCGCCGTTTCGCCACCGGAGAATGACTAAAACCGATCGGCATTCCCACTACCAAAGCCGGTTGCAATTGCCCACACTCGATCGCCTCGCAAACCGCCATCAGCACAGACGGCGCATATCCTATCACCAATATACATCCTTTTTCCAGTTTCAACAACTTATCAAACCACTCACCCTGCCGCCAGAATTCCTGTTCCGCTTCCGCCGCAGCATTAATGTGCGGGTCATCAATTAAAGTTGCAATACTTGTTCCCAAATGCGCCAATCTAGTCCCATCCAAAGCCGCAAAAACAGGCGGCACATCAGCCACAATTTGACACTGATTTTTCAAAGCATCCCGCGCCGATTTAATCGCCGTTTCGCTCAACTTCACAAACGGCAGCAGCGAACAATCTCCGCAAGCTAACACCAGTTTAGAAAGCAAGTCTACCTCAATTTCCGAGCGATCGGCCAAATCCGGCAACAAAAGCTGCAACGACTCCCCAAAAACCTCCGGGTGAGTGTGCGCCCCCGCATCCCAACCCTCCCAAAGTTGTTCCAACTCATCCAACCCCCCCTCAGTTTCCGCCTGCAACAGCCTTAATTGCGCCAAGGCGTCCGCTTGCACCGCTTGACAGGAAATATCCCGCCCCAGCAATCCTTCAAGCGCCGAAGCCGTTTCTCTGAGGCGAACAATTTGCTGAATAACCGACAGATATTGCCGTTGCAGAGTCGCCATCAGCGCGTCAGGCGAAGCATCCGCATCAGTTTCTAACAGTTTGCGGATGTGAGACAGTTGAAAGCCTTGCTGCTTGAGTGCGACTATTCTTTGCAGCCTTTGCACATCGCTGCGGGTGTACAATCTGTAGTTAGAGGTCGATCGTACCGCCGGAGATAGCAGCCCCAAAGCGTGATAATGTCGCACCATCCGAGGGGTAATTGTGCCTTTTACCGCTTCTGTAAGTTGTTTGATTGTCAGATATTCTTGTTGCATAATACCAATTATAAAAAGTAGAGATAAATATAGATTGTACGCGATATGTAGGGAAACGGCCTTGTCCTGTCCCGCGCGGGAATCGGCGATTTTTAATAATTATTAAAATACTTATGAGGGTAGCATTTTTTTAATTTTCCTAAATTTTCAAGCTAACGGTTTTTATTTGACCTATTGCCGCCCGGACACGGCAGTGCCGTGTCCCTACGGTATTTCATATAATTGAAAACAGCCATAATTCTTTAACGTGTGATAATATTTATTTGAGGAAATCCCTCTAAAATCTACCCTTTAAAATCGAATGACGCGATTCATTCACGATCGCTTTGCCAAAGAATACCTAGAAGAACTGCTCTCTCCAGCAGGGATAGTTGATATCGGCCGCGATGTCACTTCCGAAGTGCGCGAAATCGATGTTTACTTTACTCCGAACGCCGCAGTCCCAGAATACATCGAAAGCTTGGGATTGTTGGGAAGACTGGCAAATTCGACAGCAATCTTTGAACCGTTCCGCAACCCGGTAAGTGTCAGCGAAGTTATCAGTTGCCTCAGCAAATTGTGGGACGTTCGCGGTAAACTAGAGCGACAATCTCGAAGAGAAAATACTGGATTTAACGAAAGTGAATTGCCTAAATTGTGGATTCTGACTCCGACAGCCTCAGAATCCCTGGTGAACGGGTTTCGCGCACAACCAGACGAACCCAATTGGATGCCGGGAATCTATTTTTTGGGGGAATATTTGCGATCGGCAATTGTGGTCATCCATCAGTTGCCAGAAATTCCCGAAACCTTGTGGCTAAGGATTTTGGGTAAAGGAAAAGTGCAGCAAAGAGCAGTTACCCAGTTGAGCGCTTTGAGTACAGATAATCCCCTGCGAATTAATGCGTTAGAATTGCTGTACAGACTGCAATCAAACTTAGTAGCAGATTTAGAACAGGAAATAGAAACAGAAGACCGGGAGTTAATTATGACTATCGCACCTCTTTTTCAAGAACAGTTACAAGCGGCACAGCAACAAGGTAAAGAAGAACAACAGCGCTTAATCTTAGAGAATTTTCTGCGAGTGAGATTTGGAGAATTAGACTCGCTGATGATAGCGTTTCTCTCTCCAGTCTCGACGATACCTGCTGCGGAGTTTACGATGATTTTACTAGGAATATCTATGCTCACAGTGGATGCAGCAGGAAGGCAAGAAGCGGTGAGATTATTAGCCGAAAATGTCTTGGCAGTGCGGTTAAATGAATCGGGCGAGAGTTTGCCTGCACTCGTTACTAATTTACTGGCTTTACCTGTCGAAGAATTGACATTGTTGTT
The DNA here is from genome assembly GCF_036702475.1 of Microcoleus sp. D2_18a_B4. Classification (NCBI taxonomy): domain Bacteria; kingdom Bacillati; phylum Cyanobacteriota; class Cyanophyceae; order Oscillatoriales; family Microcoleaceae; genus Microcoleus; species Microcoleus sp. D2_18a_B4. Next base: position 22,801 of record NZ_JAUBTL010000027.1, on the reverse strand, counting down.
ACAACAACTGCCTCAGTTATCGGCTGATGAATTGAGGGCTCGATTGGGACAGATACCAGGGTAGAACTTGTTTTGAGTGCGATCGACTTTACCGACAGTTAATAGGGGTTTTCAATTCTAGGAAATACAGGACACGGCAGTGCTGTTTTCCTACCCGAAAGGAGTCCGGGCCAAAAGCTTGACATTGACATTAATGTCAAGGTTTAGGCTAAAGGAGTCATCTACCAAATCAATTTCCCCCATGACTCCCAATTCCCTCCCCATTTCTCGCATCTGGCGCCTCGCAGAAGAACATCCAGATGCTGTGACTGCCGCCCTGTGCGGAATTCTAGTAATCTTGGGTTCGCTAGCCCTGCAATTCGGCTGGCTGGGCGTAGCCGTCTTAATCTTACCCGCAGCTTATGTTATCGGCGGCTATTCCAGTACCCGCGAAGGCTTAACTACGCTTTTTCAAGAACGCGAATTAGATGTAGATTTGTTAATGATAGTCGCTGCTTTGGGCGCGGCCGGTTTAGGGCTATGGCGGCAAGAATATCATTTAATTGTTGACGGTGCGGTGTTGATTTTAATCTTTGCAATTAGCGGCGCGCTTGAAGGTTATGCTATGCAGCGGACTGAACGCAGCATCCGCAGTTTGATGAGTTTGACTGCGGATACTGCTAGGGTGGTAATGTACGGCGGGGAACGGTTCGTTGCGATCGACAAATTGGAAATTGGCGATTACATTTTAGTCAAGCCCGGAGAAATCATTCCCACAGATGCGATAATTATAGAAGGCTACAGTGCGATCGACCAAGCCTCGATTACCGGCGAATCGATGCCCGTGGAAAAAACCAGCGGCGATGAAGTCTATGCAGGTACAATCAACGGTGTCGGCGCGCTGAAACTCGAAGTTCATAAAACTCCAGAAAGCAGCTTGATTCAGCGAGTGATTCGGCTAGTCCAAGAAGCGCAAACAGCAGCGCCGCCTTCTCAAATGTTTGTGGAAAAATTCGAGCGCGGTTATGCTAAATTAATCGTCGGTTTAGGCTTGCTGCTGGCAACTTTGCCGCCCTTTGTTTTGGGCTGGAATTGGGAAGAGACAATCTATCGGGCGCTGATTTTCCTAGTAGTCGCATCCCCCTGCGCGCTGATGGCTTCGATTATGCCCGCGCTGCTTTCGGGAATTGCTAACGGGGCGAGACAAGGGATTTTGTTTAAAAGTGGCGCGCAATTAGAGATGATTGGTAAAGTAAGGGCGATCGCCTTTGACAAAACCGGAACTCTCACCACGGGAAAACCTGAAGTTATCCAAATTGTACCAGCAGCCGGATATACTGAAACAGAAGTTCTGCAATTGGCTGCGGCCCTAGAAGCTCATTCCGAACACGCGATCGCCTCTGCAATTGTCAGCGCCGCCCAGCAGCAACAATTACAATTGTCAACCGCTACCGACGTACAAGCAAAAATCGGTCAAGGAATTGTCGGCAAAGTCAACAATCAAATTATTGCCATTGGTAAAGCCGAATTTGTCGAAGCAACTTCCGAATTAGCTCAACTCAGCCAGCAGTTGCAAGCCGAAGGTAAAACCGTTGTTTGGGTAGCAAAGGGCGCTCAGCTTTTGGGAATCATTGCAGTAGCAGATACCCTCCGCCCCGAAGCAGCAGCAACAGTAAAACACTTGCAAAAATTAGGCGTAGAACATATAATTATGCTAACAGGCGACAACGAGAAAACAGCTCAACACATCGCCCATCAATTAGGCATCAAAGAAGTGTACGCCGAACTTTTGCCAGAAGACAAAGTGCAGGCAATAAAACAACTGCAAACCCAGTATCAAACTGTAGCAATGGTAGGAGACGGCATCAACGACGCCCCCGCCCTCGCTCAAGCTTCCGTCGGCATTGCGATGGGAATTTCCGGCAGCGATGTTGCTTTAGAAACTGCTGATATCGTATTAATGGCAGATAAATTAGAGCAACTAGCTAAAGCCATTAGTTTAGGCCGCCGCGCTCAAAAAATTGTCAAACAAAACATTGTTTTTGCACTCAGTTGCATTGTGCTGTTATTGGCGGCTAATTTTTTCGGAAATATCACCATGCCTTTCGGCGTAATCGGTCACGAAGGCTCTACAGTAATAGTAACATTAAGCGGTTTGCGACTCCTGAGAAATTAGATAACACGAAAAAACCGCGATTTAATCGAGGCAGAGCAAGAGTTAAATTCGTTTCCAGGCAAAGCCCATTGGTGACACTTTAATGTTAAACTAACCGTCTCTCTTGTTTATATCGAAGCCTAGATCCCCCCTAACCCCCCTTAACAAGGGGGGGACAAGATTCTTCTCAAAGTCAACCCCTACTCCCCTTTTTAAGGGGGATTTAGGGGGATCTAGACTCAACTACAAGCGACATTTATTATGAGTTTCAGTCTTAAGCTGTTACCAATGGGCCGAGCCTGGGAACGAGAATCCGATCTGCGTTCTCTGCGGTTAAAAAATCCAAATATTAAGAAAAACTACAATTTGTGTTTGCGTCACTCAAAACACGCTACCGTCAAAAGTATAGAATCATACCAAAATCTGAAATTGCTCGAAACTGCAATAAAAATTAACCTAGAAAAAGTCTAGAAAATGATAGAGAACTGATTGCACCAAGAGCAATAGAAAACAAGTTTTCTGTTGGAGGCTATTATGAACCACAAAGTCCTTGGGGCCACGCGAAACGTTGCAATTGTTGGCCCTTATTTAAGCGGGAAAACCGCACTGCTCGAAAGTTTGCTGTCGGTGACAGGGACAATTACCCGCAAAGGAAATGTCAAAGAGGGTAACACAATAGGTGATAGTTCGCCGGAAGCACGCGATCGCCAAATGAGCGTAGAAGTAAACGCCGCCACCGCTGAATATCAAGGCGTCCGCTTCACATTTCTCGACTGTCCGGGATCGGTAGAATTTGCCCAAGAAACTTACAATGCACTCATAGGTGTGGATGCGGCGATAATTGTTTGCGAACCCGTTGCCGATCGCACTTTAACCCTCGCACCCCTGTTTAAATTCCTCGACGATTGGGAAATTCCCCACTTAGTTTTCATCAACAAGATCGATCGAGCTTACACAGACGAAACTACTTGTGGCAGCAACTTCACCGAGGTGATCGACGCGCTCAAATCCGTTTCCAGTAGACCGATCGTACCTCACCAATATCCGATCGGCAAAAACGAACAAATCATCGGTTTTATCGACTTAGTAACCGAACAAGCTTACCACTACCATCCGGGCGCCGCCGCAGATCCCGTCCCGCTTCCAGAACACCTCAAAGCAGAAGAAAGCGCAGCGCGGCAGCAAATGCTCGAAGAATTGGCGAATTTTGACGACCATTTACTCGAAGAATTGCTAGAAGAAATCAATCCCGACGCCGAAGAAATTACCCGCGATTTAAAGATGGAATTAGGCGCAGATTTAATTGTGCCAGTATTCATCGGCATCGCCGAACAAGATTTCGGCGTGCGGCCTCTGCTGGAAGCTTTGCTGAGGGAAGCGCCGACACCGGAAACTACAGCCGATCGCCGTGGCATTATACAAAGTGAAAACAAAGTTCTGGCTCAAATCCTCAAAACCTATTACACACCGCAAGGAGGCAAACTATCGTTAGTGAGAATGTGGCGGGGGACGCTGGCAGACGGAGCAAATTTGAACGGCGTTCGAGTTAACGGTTTGTACCGCTTGACCGGCCAGCAAACGCAAAGTTTGCAGTCTGTCAGCGCCGGGGAAATTGTGGCTTTGGGAAGGCTAGAAGGCTTGAAAACAGGCGATACGCTGGGTTCTGAGGAAGAATTGCCAAAAGCCGAAATCATCCCGCCTGTCTACGCACGGGCGATCGTCCCAGAAAAGCGCAACGATGAAGTTAAGCTGAGCTCCGCTTTAGCTAAACTGCTAGAAGAAGACCCATCTTTAGTCTGGGAACAGCACGGCGACACTCACGAAATTATACTTTGGGGTCAAGGCGAAATCCACCTGAAAGTAGCCTTAGACAGGTTGCGCCGCAAGTATAATTTGCCGATGACAACTCACTTACCGCAAGTGCCGTACAAAGAAACCATCCGCAAACCTGCATCTTCCATCCACGGGCGCTACAAACACCAAAGCGGCGGGCACGGACAGTTTGGCGACGTGTACCTCGACATTCAACCGCAGCCTCGCGGAGAAGGTTTCACCTTTAGCGACAAAATAGTCGGCGGCGTCGTCCCAAAACAGTACATTCCCGGCGTGGAAGTGGGAGTGCGCGAGTATTTGGATCGCGGCCCCCTGGGTTTCCCGGTGGTAGACGTAGCGGTGACGCTGACGAACGGTTCCTATCATACCGTTGACAGTTCCGAACAAGCTTTCAAGCAAGCGGCGCGTTTGGCGATGCAGGAGGGAATGGCCAAGTGCGAACCGGCATTGCTGGAGCCGATCGCCAAAGTTGAAATTTGCGCTCCGAACGAGTGTACATCAAAGGTGTTGCAGTTGGTCAGCGGACACCGCGGCCAAATTCTCGGCTACGAAGGTAAGAAAGACTGGAAGGGATGGGATGCAGTTTCTGCTTATTTGCCGATCGCAGAAATGCAGAATTTGATCGTAGAATTGCGATCGCAGACAATGGGAGTAGGATTTTTTAATTGGGAGTTCGATCGATTGCAAGAAGTGCCGGAACCTTTAGCTAAGCGGGTTTTGCTAACGACTGGCGGCAATGGAAACGGTAACGCTAAAAGTTAAGCTGTAAGGGCGGGTTTCACCAACCATCTTGGGAAGAATTCAAAGGATAAATAAACCCGCCCCCGCCCCACGGTAAATCTGAATGTACATTGCGATTAAAATTACAATTCCAATGTACATTTCGTTTGTAGATACTGTCTTGACCGGTCAAGACAGTATCTACGATCGCACAAATTATACGATCGCGAATCAACGAGACATGATATTAGAGAACTCGATAATTCATCCGTGTATTTGTGTCAAAATCCGTGTCGTGCCTTCTTCCTTACCCTAAAAAGAAATAATCAAGTAACCATTCAGGAACTTAGCACCAGTAACAGACTTCCCAGTTAGCGCCGGAGGCAGCAAAATATTGCGCCGCTGATCGCCCGCTTCGATCGTCACTTCCGGCCCGGATTGAATCAATTTAATTTCTTTCTTGTCAAACCCAGGCAAAAACAAACTAACTTGACGCTGTGCAATGTTGATGTTAATAGGTTGAGGAGCTTTTGCCGCCTGAGAAAAATCGGGCAAAGCATCAATTAGCGGCTGCCAATTATTGTCACTGTGCGCCGGAACCGAAACAGCCGTCAAAGGCTCAAAATCGGCATTAATAGCTTCTGTAACAGATGCTTGATTAACAATGACACCGCCCACAGTCAAACCAACTTGTTGAGAACTTCCCCAAAGATAGCGAGCAGTTGCGATCGCACTTGCATCCCCAGTCGTCACCAAAAAAGCCGCCGTGCGGTTCGGATCTGCCAGCGCTTCCTTACCCTTATCCAAAAGATTATCGACTTGCTTAGTAGATTGAAAAGCATTGTCTCCCGACAAATCCACAGTCAACACGGTACTGACAACCGGTTGAATAAAAGGTGAAAGCGCTTTCCCCAAATCCGAATCTACCAAAGCTTGACGGAACCTGCGGATGTACCAACTCAGAATTTCCGGCATTCCCAGCATCCGCAGCGTATCCATGCCGCCATTGCCGTCATAAACAATTACATCGTATTGTTTGCTGTCCTCGTATTCCCGAAGTTCGTTCAACGCCAGCGCGCTGTCCATTCCCGGCAACACTCCTAATTCTTGGCCGTAAATCTGCTTGAAAAACGGAGTACGGACATATTGAGCTTCTAGTTGTTTAATTTCGTCCCACCTGCGTTCTACCAGCGGCGCGCTTTGCACCTGAACTGCTTTGAGGTTGGGGGCGATTTCCTGGGGGCACAGAGTCAGGGGAACCCCTAGCAGAATACCCAATGCAGGGCCCGGATCTTGGCCGAGCAGCAGAACTCGCTTGCCTTGAGCCGCGTATTTTTTAGCTGTTGCGATCGCGATCGTACTGCGGCCAGTGCCGCCTTTGCCCAAAAATGTCAAAATCAAAGCCATTTTCTGTTCTCACTGCCAAAGCTTACTCTTTAATATTTAACTCAATTGGCGTAAGTCCCACGCTGTAATTGTACTCAATTGGGCGTTGGGATATAAGCCAAGCAAGGTCTATAACAAAGATATCCAATTCCCTGAATTTCTAACAAAAACGTTTAAGATATAAGTGGTTGCGACCCACTCACTCGGCTGAAATACAGAACGGTCATAGTAGCAATAGTATGCTTACCGGGAAACTGCCAGAGAAAGGAGGAAAAAGCAGACCGCTGGTTGGTAAGGTAAGTCCCGCCGTAAAAAATAAGCCAAGTTTGCTGTACGAAGAAAGGTTTTTTGGTCTTGGGAAACAGGACTTCTGCGTGGGTTCCCTATGAAGGGATAAAGGCTGCAAAGCCAGAAATGCGGTGTAAGACTCCGATCGGCTTAGATGTCGAATCTCAGCAATGAGATCCCCAATAGAGCAACGGCAGACGAGACACGAAGCCTACACACTCACCGAAGGTCAGTGCTAGGTATTTCACGCGCAACCTTCAGCCAGAGTCGGGGAGGGGGCAGAGTGGAGGAAGAGGAGAGTCGGTGAGTTGGAGAGTGGGAGAGGGGAAGAATTGGGAAAATTTTTCCTCTTCCTTCTTCCTTCTTCCTTCTTCCTTCTTCCTTCTACATCTGTTAAACGGGTTCTAGCTCATCTTCAAAGAACCAAGTCGCAAAACCGTCAAACTTGACAACCACGCCTACTCCGCTACCGTCAACCATTCTGAATCCGTCAACAGTGCCTACTGGATTCTCCTTTATCTTGCCCACTATATTTGCAGGTATCCGATCTCTGAGACGGCGCACCTTAACTCTCTGACCTACTTCTATTGCCACTGAAATTGTTCTCCTGCTCTATACAACCGTTTATTTTACAGTTTGGCGTCTACTTCGGAACAGCAACACCCTCCGTCGATCGCTCCCTATGATTTTCCATCGAAATTTCCACCAACTTTCCCTAAAAGACGGTATTCTAGTCGGAGTGCGTCGATCGTCTACCCTGATTCGCTTGGGTTTGCTTCATAAGGTTTCACAGCGGCAAGCTCCACTGGCAGAGGCTGTTCACCACTTAGATAATTATTTTTTATTGCTTCGCAAAAAGAAGTTTTTTATTAATTGCCACAACTACAGAATTTATCCCAAATTAGTCATCCTTCAGGCAGAAGCCAAAAGGCATTCAAAAGCAGTAATTAATTTTATGTTGGCTATATATAAATCTGCCCTCTCTGATGTTGACAGCGGCGAAACTTCATGCAGCAAAGGACTTTGAGTCGGGTTGGCAAAATTTCCCGAAGCTCAGATTTTAGTAAAATGCCATGTTGTAACAGTTTACTAAAATCTGACCAAAAAAAGAATTTTTAATGCTAAACTTTCAGGCTGATAAAGTTTATTTTTGCTGCTGTGTTACGGCATAAAAAATGGAACGATTGCCGGATTTAAGGAGTCTAATAGAGGAAAGGAAGTCAAGGAACTTCAAGATCACAAAACTGAAATTATGAATAAAATTTTTACGTGTGGGCGATCGACCAAAATTCCGCTCCTAAGTTTGTCCTTGGCTGTGCTCGCGAGTCTGTCGCCCTTTCGTGGGACGATCGCCAGTCCGCCTTCTCCATCCCCCAAACAGCCGTCGAACCCTACTAAAATTGTCTCAGTCGATCGACCGCCAGCATTGCCAACCGCCTCCCAATCTCAAACAAATACGGCAACAGTGGCGGCGAATTCATCCCCAGCAGAGACGATAAAGGCTCAGGGAACAGCGACGGGACGATCGCTCGAAATAGAAGAAATTCGCGGTACAGTCAGCTTTAAAGGGCGGCCAGCGGTTGTGGGCGATCGGCTCCTCGCCCCCGGAGACGAAATCATCACCGGCCCCAATTCCACAGCCCGTTTAGGCATCGACAACAACATCGGCACCGTGGAAGTTGCCGAAAAAACCGCAGTCAGAATATCCAATTTGTCAAGCAGTGCAGGTGGCGAAAAAGACACAGCCATTTTTGTCAGCAGGGGGCGAGTCAGGTTGTCGATCGGCAAAACTGCTGCGACAACTCCCGCAGCCAACACCTCAACAATTATCCCGCCGAACCAAATAGTCGCCCTCAATACCTTCAGCGGACTCGGCAAATCCAGTCAAATTGCCCAAAAAACCCGTTCTGCCAAAAGGGCCCCAGTCAGGGTTGAAACCCCAGAAGGCGTTGCCGGAGTCCGCGGTACCTCCTTTGGCGTCAGCGTCGGCGGCGGCAAAACCGCAGTCGAAACTATTGAAGGTCAAGTCGTAGTATCCGGCAACACCGACTCGGAAGTAGTTCTCAACAGCGGCAACTCCACGACTATTTTCCCTCAAACCCCGCCCGTGGCGCCCTCAGCGAGCCCTCGCCTAGCTCAACTCAAAGTCCGCAGTTTGTTGAGAGTCAGTGGCAATATCTATCGCCTCAGCGGTCAAATTAACCCGATCGACACAGTTTATGTCCACAACGAAGAAATTAAGATCGATCGAAATGGCAACTTCAAAATCCAAGGAATTTTACCTCCAAGTCGCCGCCTCAAAATCGTAGTGCGAGGCCCGTCAGTCACAGAAAGGCATTACAGCTTCGCAGTTCGCTAAACAACCTATCGTCGCGAGTAATGTACGCGGGCAGTCTCTGAGGACTTGAGTTAGATCCTAAGTCCTATCTGGGTTGATTATTTGGGAGCATCTCATATTTGCAAAAACACTTCTTTCTTCTTCCTTATAACTCTTTTCTCCTGGCTCCTGACTCCTGACTCCTAATTCCAATTTCGAGCTTTGCTGCTTTCATTGAGATGCTCCCGATTATTTTGTGTAGGTGCGAAGCATTTTGCCGGGAATCTCGGTAGTCAAAATAAATAAATTTTGCCCCCACCCTTCGCCCTTACGGTATCGTAAAACTTCATGACCGAAAGCATCCAGGATACAAGCCCCCGGATTCATTCCTTCGCAGACTCAGGACCCACAAATAAAAAACCTGTATCCGATAAAGGAGCCCCCGAATTTATCCGTGGGGTCAATCTAAAATCTAAAATCTAAAATCTAAAATCGATTGACTCCCACTCCTCTCTAAGTTCGGACTCGAATGTCAATTATTGCGTCAAATTAATTGCATGAAGTTGAAAGAATGGATCGATAATCTCAAACAAAATCACCTGCTCGGCCTGCGGCAATATATATTCACAAATCCTCCCTGGATGACAGGGGCAGTAGTAGGTATAATGTCTGTAGCCATGCTGCAATTTGGAATGTGGAAACCCCTTGAATATTTGGGATACAAAATGCTATTTCAAATTCGAGAATCGGGAATTTTGCCAAATCCCGGATGGGATTCGAGAATTGCGGTAATTGCGATCGAACGGCATTCCTTGCAAGAATACGGTCAATTTCCTTGGCCTCGCAACCGCTACGCCCAACTGCTAGAAGCACTGAAAGAATCTCCCCCCACAGCCGTGGGTTTTGACATTCTTTTCCTCGATCCAAGTCCGAAAGATGATATTTTAGCCGCTGCAATCGCCGCCAACGGCAAAGTTGTACTCGCTAGAACCACCAAAGAAGAACCCGTAGCATCTTTAATAGCAGCCGCCGCAGGTGTCGGCCACATCGGCCAGGAACCCGATAGCGACGGTATTAGCCGCGAGTCAAAAATCTTTCTCAACGGGATTCCTAATTTCGGTTTAGCAATGATTCACAGGTACAATGCTGCTAATCCCCAAGATCCAGTATTGCTCCCACAGTCCAAAAATAAGCAGGAAAAAAAAGTCTGGGTTAACTGGCCGGGGAAAACAGAAAATCTACCTACCTATGCTTTTGTTGATGTCGTAGAAGGTAGAGTTCCCGCAGATGCTCTGACTAATAAGTTAGTTTTAGTGGGCATAGTTGCTACCGGTTTAGACCCGATATCTTCACCTCTCGACAAGACTACGGCTGGGGTTTATTTATATGCAGCGTTGATTGACAATTTGCTCAATCAACGCTTGCTACGGCGGCTGCCGGTACTCGTAGAAATTTTGTTATTGTTGGGGATTGGGTCGCTTACGGCCTTGGTTCTGGGCAACCGAGGTGTTAAGGAGAGAATTGCGATCGCTCTCGGTTTGCCTATAATTTGGATTGGGGCTGGTGCATTGTTATTTGGCTTCTTTTTTTGGTGGGTTCCGATTGCCGCACCTATCGGCACCCTCATTTTATCTGGGACTGCTTTGCAACTGCGGGAACAGTACGAAAAGCAGCAGTTGATGAGGTTATTTGAAAAGCACGTCGCTCCAGAGACAGCTCAGCTTATTTGGGAACGCAAAGCGGAGATATTTGAACAGGGAGAACTGGAACCTCAAGAACTTACAGCAACGGTGCTGTTTATGGATATTCGTAGTTTTACTTCGATTTCAGAAAAAATGCCGCCGCGAGATTTACTCACCTGGTTGAACAATTATTTGGAAGCGATGACTGACTGTATTATGGATCACGGCGGCGTTGTAGATAAATACATCGGTGATGCAATTATGGCAGTTTTTGGAGTGCCTTTTTGCCATACCGAATATCGAGAAATTCAACAAGATGCTTTGAATGCAGTTGCGGCTTGTATTGCGATGCACGAACGGCTGCACCAACTTAATCAGCAGCTTAGAATTGAACACAAACCTTTAATTAAGTTTGGCATCGGTTTGCATACCGGACAGTTAGTTGCTGGTAGCGTGGGCGGTTCCCGGCGTTTGAATTATTCTGTGATCGGCGATGCTGTCAACGTTGCTGCTAGATTGGAGGCGATGAATAAGGAAATTGTTTCTGACAGTCCTTTTAATTTGTTGGTGACGGCGAGGACTTTTGCTTACGTGCGCGATCGCTACGAAGGCCAAAAAGTAGGCTCGATTCAATTGCGCGGCAAAAAAGAAGAGACTGTGGTTTATGCTATTTTGGGCGAAAAGCATTAGTTATCGGGCATGGGGCATGGGGCATGGGGCATGGGGCATGGGGCATGGGGCATGGGCATGGGGCATGGGGCATGGGGCATGGGGCATGGGGCATGGGGCATGGGGCATGGGGCATGGGGCATGGGGCATGGGGCATTGCTCATTAGTTGTGATATTATGTCTTGTTAATTAGGCCCAATTACTTCATACTTGGGAATTAAAATATTGGTTGTAGGGGCGGGTTTTTCGACAATCTACGCCTCAAACAAATAATCTCAAAAACCCGCCCCCGCCCCACGGTAAATCGAAATATACATTTTTTTCAGGCGATCGCCCCTGTTGGTTGATGTAGATTATTAGCGGTGTGGGGGCCGGTTTATAAAGCTTGTTTGTACTGATTAGATATTGTCGTAAAACTCGCCCCTACGGAATTATATTGTTTCCCAATTCCCAATTCCCAATTCCCAATTCCCAATCTAATCAAATACGCTTAGCCGCAGAGTTTTAGCTATTTTTTCTAACAGAAATAAGCCACCGACAGAATTTCCCTCTTTATCCAGGGGCGGACTGTAAAAGCCGATCGCACCTTGACCCGGAATTACCGAAAGCATTGCCCCGCTAACTCCCGACTTAGCCGGCAGTCCCACCCGCAGCGCAAAGCGGCCCGATGCTTCATACAAACCGCAAGTTGCCATCAGCGCTTTGACAGTACGGCAGTTTTCCCCCATTGCTCGATCGCCACTATTTACCAAAACCATCCCCAACTTAGCTAAATCCTCCACAGTTCCCGACAAACAGCAGACGCGATTGTAAGTTTCTAAAGCAATTTTCGAGTTTTGAATACAACCAGATTCTACCATTTTCAAGGCGAGATTCCAATTGTTTTGATTCGGATTTGTCTGCACTGAATCGAGCATTAACTCGTCAACAAATAACTGACTGTTTGCCTGTTGATTCAGCCAATCGAGCAAGTTTTGACAGCGCGCAACAGCATTTTGACCGGGAATCAAAGACGCTAGGGCGATCGCCCCGCTATTAATCATCGGGTTTCTCGGCTTCCCTTGGTCTATTTCGAGTTGAGTAAGGGAATTGAAAGGCAGTTGCGAAGGTTCGCAGCCAACGCAGTCAAATACCGTTTTTTCGCCCAATTCGCACAGCAAATAAAGCAGCACAAAGGGCTTGACTACACTCATCAGCGGGAATGTTTGAGCAATGCTACCCCAGCTCAATAATTGACCGTCAATTGCCCGAATTTGCACGGCAAACCCTTGTCTATCGGCTTGCGCTAGGAGAGGTATGTACGCAGGGATTTGACCGGATTTACTGCGATTAATTGCCTCTTTTGCCCAAGCTGCCAGTTGTTCCGGTTCCAAGGAAGATAGTTGGCTGGTGGATATTTTCACTCTCGATTATTTCGATTATTGGAGATTTTAAATTGGCATTCCTGGCGCGATATTGAGCCATAAGCCCCGTTTATTAACCGAATTGCGTCACTTGGGCCTGCTGCGGGAAGAAACTGGGTTTCTTCGGGGATCTCAACCAAGCTCGAACTTCAGGCTATTGACGTTTGGGGCCGCCGGGAGCAAATAAATTTTTCATAAAAAACCCGTACTTTGCATAAAAATCTCCCCTTCACCCGGATATATAAGTAGCAGATACATTTAACCCGGTAAATCCCGGACGCTCGCCAGGAATAACCGTGTATGGCAAGATAGAGAAAGCAGCAAGCTCTCCCATCAAGGAGGTATCTCTCAAAGCTTTCAACAAAATATTGAAAGCACCGTTTTTGTCTCTGTCCAGGGTGTGTCCGCACCCTGGACATTTAAAGACTTTAGACCCGCCTAATTTAGTATGAATGTGTCCACACTTTGAGCAGGTTTTTGATGTGTACTCTTCCGTTACGTCTACTACAACACCACCGTGCTTAGTGGCTTGATGCTTCAACATTTGTTTAAAACGATAATGACTCAACGTGACCATCGCTCTAGCGGTTTTAGTTGCTAAAGAGCGCTTACCTTTCTTGACCATTTGTTGTGTCTCAAAGGTTGGCAAGAAAATTAACTTGTACTTACCTGTCAAATATTTTGCAGTTTTTTTATGCAATTCATTGACTAAGTTTTTGATTTTGATTCTAATTTTTGCTGCTGATTTTCGTAGACAATACCTCAGTCGCTTGAATTGCCTCCCTTTACTTAGTCCAATACGGGACATCAATTTGTCTAGATGTCTTGCTAGCCGATAGATGCGACCGATATCGTTTTTTCCTATTTCGACAAAGCCACTGCCGTCAAAACCAGTAAGGAAAGTTCTAACGCCAGGATCTAAGGCTATAACCAAATCGCTATCAATCGGCTTTATTTTTGGTACATCAATTGCATAGCAGATAAACCACTGCCTGTTAATCAAGCTGAGTGTTGGTTCGTGCTGCATTACCTCGATGATGGGTTCCGAGGCTTTAAATGTTAGCCCTTTAGTAGAAAGTGGGTAAAAAGTCCCTAACTTCCAGTTAGATGTTTGAAACCGGATAGTCTCCGATGTATCAAAACGGCTTCTGAATTTTGCCGTTCCTTTTGTCTTTTTAGCTGCCTTGTGTGCTTCAAAAGCTTGAAATACTGCCATTTGTCGCGGATTGTAGGGTTGCTCGGACACCCAATTAGGCGCCGAATCCATTATTTTCTTTCTTAAGTCATACTTGCCAATTTTTTCGTTTTTAAGGATAGCAATCGCTTGGTTGTAACACCATCTACTTGCTGCAATCCAAGTCCTCCATTTTGCTGCTAGCTTGGTTTCCGGGTAAACTCGAATCTTCTTTGATAGCAGATTTGTATTTTCGCAAGCCGTAGAGTCGGCAACTAAAGACGTGGATGATGGCAAGGATATCTTCAACCATTTCTCGTTCTGGAGACAGCTCGTTTCTGCGGAGAACCATGAGTTGGCAATTGTTTTGTTCGCAGATCCATTTGATGATATCTCCACCAAACCTTGGGAGTCTGTCTTGGTGTCCCACCACAACTGTTGAGATATCTCCTGACATGACTTGTCCCAGAAGGGCAAGCAGCGCTTTTCTTTTGAAACTGAGTCCGCCTCCGATGTCTTTGAAGACTTTAGCTTGCGGATAGAGGCTTTGGAGGTAGCTAACTTGTCTGTCGAGGTCTTCTCGTTGTTTGTAGCTGCTGACTCTGGCGTAGATGGCTGTAATTCGGTCGTGTCCGGTTCCGAGAACGCTGTCGATGTCGTAGCGTCGCTGGTTGGAGGGGGTTCTGATTGCTGATATTTTGTCGGCAAGCTCCCAGTTTCTAAGGGTTTTGTCTGAGACTTGCAGGATTTTGCAAGCTTCTGGCGGTGTGACATATCTGGTCATCGCTAGGTGGTATTTTTGTTATCAGTAGAGAATATAAGGTTTTACAAGGATTTACAAAGAATTTCTCAGAAATCGTTTACTTTGCGACGGCAGCTTCAAGGCAACGCTGCTAGCCAAAACAAACCAGCACTAGCTGGAAATGCCTTCAGATTCTTATATTTAAGCCCCAGCAAGGGGCGGGGTGCATATTTAACTTAATTCTTTCAGAGTTGGCCAAATCCTGTCCGGAAAACCCCCGAACCTCTGAGAATGTACTATCCAACCGGATTTACCAAAACCAGGATAAAAAAATGGCAGAAGCTAAACCAGAAGCACCAAAACCCGCTCCAATGACTTTTAAGGGTGTGTGCAGCGACGGAGTTCTCAAAGGCAAAGAAATTGAAGGCAAACTAGACATCAAAGTCAATGTTGAATCTGTCAAAGCGGCAGAAGCACCGCCCAAAAAATCCCAGTGGGAGCCAGTTATCTTTTGGGTATTGTTTGCATTCATGGCAAACTTGATTGTCGGCGACCCCGCCGGAATGAGAAAAAACAGCTCCCCACAAAGGTCTCATTCTCATCAGATGTTAAACCAATCTGGGGAGCAGTCGCTGTTGCCTCAGAAAAACACCAGCAACTTGCCACTTTAGGCTCTGGGAGCCTGCCAGCCGCGCAAATAGTAATAGAAAGACCCGAAATATTCATCGAATACTCGCGTCGTAGTTACCAAAGCTTCTGCACTAGGCAAAAAATCTCCCGCGTCTAAGCGGAGTCTACTAGATTTCCCTCCTGATGTGGGTTGAAAAGTGTAGAAGTCGGTAGCCCTAGGAATCACCTGGATTCCCATATTCGCAAAAGCGAGGCTGGCACGGCGCATCTGAATCGCAGATGTTACCAGGATTACTTTGCGGGGGGCGCCACGGGTGTCGAGTATCTTTCTCACCTCTTGGGCGCTGGTGCGTATGTTGCTGCCGTTATCGTCGAGAACGATACTGCTGCGCGGCACGCCCATGTTGTTTGCCAGCAAAGTCTCGATATCCTTAGCTTCGCCAACATAACCCTCCAACTCTGGTCTGGGGCCAGCGGTAACGATGACCATCGGTGCCACTTTTTGGCGGTACAAAACGGCTGCATAGGGCAGGCGATTGCCTGTATCTGTCAGTTGAATCGCTACTCGGTTGGGGATGTGAGGCTGAGTGGTTCCCTTGCCCAAGAGGACGATCGCCGCTGCGGTTTCATCGCAGCAAGCTGTGCGGACGGCTGCTGCGGCGTCCCGTTCTGCTTGCTCCGCGAACCAGTAAGCGACAACTGGCATACTCGAAAGGATCAAAACTAGCAGCGCTGCCAGGATCATTCTCGGCGCCGGGTTGCGGATGCCCCCGTTCGTGATCAGCGCCGATGCAATCACCAGCAGAGTGATGGAAAAACCCAGCGGCTTAAAGAAGAAGGCTATGAGCCCGAAAATCGCTGCTCCGACCGGGGTGTCTGGTGCAAAAAAAGCTAGGATCAAAAGGCTGATCAGCAGCAAAACGCGCAGCCGGTCTAATAAGGGATTGTCTTTGCCTCCTGATTGATCCCACCACGATTTGATCAGTGAGAACAGGAGGAATAGAAATAGAATGCGAGCTAACAGTTCTGGCATCTTGCAATATTCTGTGTCTTCATAAATTAGTACAGAAGTTTGGAAACGAGCGCGAATTTAGCTGCGGGAGGAAATACGGGCATCGGTGGGTTTTTAACTTTCGCGAATAACGCAGTCCGATCGCATTTATCCTGATGCTCGCTTCCGGTCAGCTATCAACCATTGGTTGCAGGGTGAAACCCGCTACTTCGAGTCACAGATTGCTGACAGTTAATTGGTAATTGATAACTGGTAATAGTTGATTGGTAATTGGTAATGGATCGAGCACGCCGCAGGTGGAATTGACAATTCAAGCCTGCTTTGTTCTGCCTACTTTTTTCCCCATTACCTGTTACCGATTCACCAATCCCAATTTATCGGCGCTTCAGTTGATTCCGAATTGCCTGCGTTACCGTTTGAATTACTTTAACACGAGCATAATACTTGTTATCGGCCGCAATTAGCGTCCAGGGAGCAAGCGGCGTGCTGGTGCGCTGAATCATTTGATTCACCGCCACTTCATAATAATTCCACTTTTGGCGATTCCGCCAATCTTCCTCGGTGAGTTTGTATTGTTTAAATGGATTGTTTTGCCGCTCTGTAAACCGCTTTAGTTGCTCGTCAGGACTGATGTGCAGCCAGAATTTAACTAAAACACAACCGAAACTGGTGAGTTGCTCCTCAAATTCGTTGATTTCCTGATAAGCTCGGCGCCATTCGGGTTCGCAGGCAAATCCTTCGACTCGCTCGACCAGCACTCTACCATACCAACTACGATCGCAAATGCTGATTTTACCAGCCGTTGGCAGCCGCTGCCAGAACCGCCAGAGGTAGTGATGCGCTTTTTCTTCGTCTGTCGGCGCCCCAAAGGCATTAACGATGTAACTGCGGGGGTCTAATATGTCTGTCAAGCGTTTGATTGCTCCTCCTTTACCGGCCGCGTCCCAACCTTCAAACAGGACTAACACGGGGATTTCCTCTTCGTAGATGCTTTGTTGCAGTTGGCCAAAACGGGTTTGTTCCTCGCGAAGTTGCTGTTTGTATTCGTCGGGCGACAGCGATTGAGTTAAATCTACTTGGGCCAGCAAGTCTGGTTCGGTGGGTTGCAAGCTTTCTTGAGGTGGCAATTTCACGGGTGCAGATTGCGTCGGCAGTCTGTCTAAGGCTTCTGTAATTGTCGCTGCCATTTGCGTTAAAACTTTGACTCTTGCCCACCGTTGACAATCGCCTTCTACTAGCGTCCAAGGTGCGGGGCCCGTGCCGGTTTGGGCTACCATTTCTTCGGCAAAAGTTGTGTATTCTTGGTATTTTTTGGCTTGTTTCCAATCTTCGGGCCGCACTCGCCAAGCTTGTAAGGTGTCGTCTTCTAGTTTTTTGAGCCGATGCTTGAGTTCTTTTTTGCTCAAGTGAATCCAAAATTTGGCAATTGCGGCGCCGTCATCTACCATCTGCCGCTCGAAGGCGTTGATTTGCCTGATGGCTGTCGGTACTTCTGCGTCGGAGACTCGATCGAACAATCGGTCTTCTAAAATGTGAGTGTACCAACTGTGATAAAAAAAGCCAATTTTGCCGCGGGCGGGGAGTTTCTGCCAAAAGCGCCACAGGAAAGGATAGCCCCTTTCTGCATCTGACGGCGGCCAAATCGGGTGGACGGCAAACCCGCGCGGGTCCATGTACCCCACCATTTTTTTGACCAGCGCGCCTTTACCGGCGGCGGCCCAGCCTTCGAGGACGATGATTGCGGGCAATTTTTTTTCCCTGCAGGCCAGTTGGAGCGATCGCAACTGTTGCATTAAAATTTCTATCTTGGCATCATAGGTTTCTTTATCCAGGGAAATATCTAAATCGAGGTTGTCGAGCATATTTACCTCATATTAATCTGTAAAAAACAGTTTAACGTTAGTTTAACGTTTGGATAAAATTAAATCCTCAATTCAGGGGAAAACGTTATAAAAATTACAGTTACGGCTGGTTAAAAGCCGATCGCTCCTGCAATCAAATGCCACCCTCGTTAATACTAGCAAGAATCCCTCGATTTCCAACTTGCAAAAAAAAACAGCTCAGGTTATAGTTGAAATAGGGAACTTTTAAATAAGTTCAATTTCTCCCCTCCCCCGATCGGGCGAGTTAACAGGAGGAGCCAAAAATCCATGAAAAAGGATTTATTGTAAAACAGAGCAAAAGTAAAAATCAACTACCCGGTGGGGGTGACAACTTCTTTACTTAGCTGTAGAAACTTTATTCAAACAATAGTAGTTACTGAAGCACCAAGCTTGGTAACGAAAGAGAGCGCGACTCATCGACATCCAGCCATAAACTCCAATACAAAACTAGCCCAAAAAGGCAAACCAATTTTTATGATTGCGCTATAAGATAAAACCTGAAAGCCTGGGTGATATAAACAGGTTTCTGAGTTTTATCGACACCATTCTCAAATACTAAAAGCGGTTTAGGTGCGGTCACGCGAACCCGCCCCACAAGAACATTTATTTCTTGTGGAACAGGCATCTTGCCTGTTACTGACATTTGTGCAAAATGTCTGAATTACTGTACTTGTTTGCCCATACCAATTAAGAGGAACAGTCCGAAATTACGGATTGCAAGTTTTTTATGAATATCTTGACAACACGCTCCTACAAGGGCGAAACTGACTGGTGCGCGATCGCAAATTTAATCGATGCTTGCGAAGCAGTGGATAGACTCGGCGAAGAAGTCTCCGCAACTGAACTCAAGCTAATACTTGATGCACCCAAACTAGACCAAGCCCGCGACGTGCAGTTGTGGGAAGATGGTAATTACAAACTGATCGGTTTGTCACTCCTAGATATGCCCGATTCTCCAGAGGAAATAGACGCTTCTCTCTGGTTTTACGTGCATCCAAATGTCCGTAGCGAAGGTTTAGAAAAAGACATAATTAAGTGGGGAGAAAAGCGGCTGCGCGAAGTGGCGAAAGAACGGAATTTGCCCGCGAAATTGCGTACCTACAGCCGGGAGGATAAAACCGATGAGATGCGGCTGTTACGAAAACAGGGCTTTGAGGTTGATCGCTATTTTTGGACAATGGCCCGATCCCTCGCAGAACCAATACCAACACCGGAATTTCCCGCAGATTTTGCGCTGACACACGTATCAGGAGAACAAGACATCCAACCTTGGGTAGAGATGTTCAACCAGTCATTTATCGATCACTGGAATCACCACGATTTAACTGCGGAAACGGTGCGTTACTGGATGCAAGACGCCAATTATCAGCCGGAATTAGATTTGATTGCTGTTTCGGGCGATCGCAAATTTGCAGCTTTCTGCGACTGTCAGATCAAACTCCAAAAAAACGCCCGCAGCGGCACAAAAGACGGTTGGATTGAATTGTTGGGTACGCGGCGCGAGTTTCGGAAAATGGGTTTAGGAAAAGCGATGCTGTTAGCTGGTTTGCATAAGTTGAAAGCGGCGGGTGCAAATACTGCGAAACTCAGCGTCGATGCTGACAGTTTGACGGGGGCGACCAAGCTTTACAAATCAGTCGGTTTCCGCCCGATGGAAACTTGGATCGAGTGGGCTAAGACAGTTTAGAAAAGGTTGGCTGTGAAGGCGAGAACCCCGACTGCTTAAAGAAGTCGGGGTTTTCAAGTGCGATCGAATTTTGCGATCGGCTTTTCTGGAAGTGCGATCGCCCTTTTGGATCGAAGGGGCGATCGTACTTTTCATTATTTCCTTAAATCAGCCGGAAATTAGCGGATGTTATCGCATTGGCACTCACTCCAAGCATCACACCTAACTCCTCTCCTGTCAAGACATTTTTGATCAGAGTTCCCTGAGTATTTTGAGTGATTGCTAACTGACCAAAACTCAAACCTCCGCTTAATCCAATCAAGTCTTGACCGATGGTAAAATCAGCGATGATATCAAATCCTTGACCAGTTGTTAAGGCAAAGATATCGTTGCCGCTACCGCCAATCAAACTATCATTTCCCATGCCTCCGTCAAGGATATCGGGCTCTACCGAACCTAGTATGTAAAAAAGTTAATAATTTTTATAAAAATTAACTATAAAATATAAACATTAGGCGCTGGCAAAGCAGTTATATATTGACTTACAGGGCTTTTTGTAGTATAATAAAGTTAGATTTTAGAGAAATTAAGATAAAAATTATACCTATGGCTTCCAATCCTCAACTTCATCTAATGACGAAACTCCTTAATATTGAGGGAGTGACAGTCAAAAGTTATCAGATTATTGAAAATATAGGAATCACGATTTACTTAGATAATAACAACAAAAAAGCCATTTGTCCCGACTGTGGTCAGAAAACTGATAAACTCCATCAAAATCATTATTATCTAGTGAGGGATTTGCCGTTTGGAGAGCAAAAAGTATATTTACAAGTAAATCGCCGTCAGATGAGGTGTGAAGGTTGCCCAAAAAAATTTAGTGAAGACTTAGAATTTGTTAAAAAAACTAGAACCTATACAGAGAGGTTGAAAAAAAAGATTTTGTCAGAATTATTAGAAAGCGATATTAAAAATGTGGCTCAAAGGAATGGAGTCAGCGAACAAGAAATAGAAACCATGTTAAAAGAATGGGGAAAGGAATTGCTCGGACAAAAACCATCAGGATTAAAAAGGCTAGGAATTGATGAAATTGCTGTAGTAAAAGGACAGAAAAATTATTGTGTAGTTTTAGTAGATATCGATAAAAAAATTATAGTAGGAATGGTCAAAAATCGAACTCAAGTGGAAATACAAAAATACCTAGAAGCCTGGGGAGAAGAGGTTTTAGACCAAATAGAAGAAGTCAGTATAGATATGTGGAAACCTTATAAAAATGTCTCAGAAGCTTTAATGCCACAAGCAGAAGTTGTGGCCGATAGATTTCATGTTATGAAGCAAGTAAATGAAGAATTAGATGGAGCTAGAAAAAAGATTAAGAAAGCAGCCGTTGCCTTAAAAAATAACTCGGAAAAAGATCGACTACTCTCCGGAATAAAAAAAAGTAAATATGTCTTACTAAAAAATGAAGAGGATCTCACTGACCTCGAAAAATAGCAGTTAGAATCACTCAAAAAAGTTGCTCCTACATTACAAAAAATGCATCAAATGAAAGAAGAGTTTAGACAAAGTTTTGAAGCCCCAAAAGATTGGGTAGAAGGATTATTGAGTTTAAGTGATTGGTTAAAAGATGCAATTTCCGTTTTCCCCAAAAGCTGTGGGACAATTATTAGGTGGATTGGAGAAATTATTGCGTATTTTGCTCGGAGGACTACTCAAGGAGTTGTGGAAGGAATTAATAACAAATTAAAGCTCATCAAAAGAAAAGGCTATGGGTTTAGAAATTTTGACAACTTTATTCTTAGGAGCTTCTTACATTGGCATTTTGCTAGTTAGTTTTACATACGAGGTTCGGTAGAACCGGATATCGTTGCCTGTGCCACCAGTGAGAGTATCGTTATCGGCGCCTCCGAACAGAGTATCATTTCCTTCGCACCCTCCGAGAATATCTGCTCCGGCGTCACCGTTGATTAAGTCATTGCCTTCACCGCCGCAGATAGTATCCGAACCTAACTGTCCAAACAGATTGTCATCACCTTGACTACCAAGGATGATGTCGTCACCTTTGCCTCCATATAAAACGTCATTATCCTTGCCACCATCGATGAAGTCATCATCTTTGTTGCCATAAATGATGTCATTGCCTTCGCGGCCATGTAACAAGTCATTACCTTTGCCTCCGAAGATTAAATCGTTGCCCAATTCGCCAAGAACGATGTCGTTTCCTTCATCTCCATAGAGGATGTCGTCACCTTTGCCTCCGATGATGAAGTCATTGCCTTGGTTGCCATTAAAGATGTCATTATCGGCACCACCATATAAGTTGTCATTCCCGGATTTTGCATCGAATATATTGCCGTTGTTAGTGCCGACAAATTCATCGTTTTGGGCAGTGCCTATTTGAATTCCCGATACACCAAGTATGGTGTTTTCAACTGCATTGGGTTGGTTTAAGTTGGGATAAGCAATGTCATCGCAGATGCAGTCATCGTTGGGGATGTTGTTGGTTGTTGGTGTTGGCGTTACCGATGGTGTTCCCGTTGGTGTCGGTGTTTCCGATGGCGTGGGTGTTCCCGATGGCGTGGGTGTTCCCGATGCCGTGGGCGTGGGTGTTCCCGATGGAGTCGGTGTTCCCGATGGAGTCGGTGTTCCCGATGGAGTCGGTGTTCCCGATGGAGTCGGTGTTCCCGATGCCGTGGGCGTTCCCGATGCCGTGGGCGTTACCGATGCCGTGGGCGTTACCGATGCCGTGGGCGTTACCGATGGTGTCGGCGTTACCGATGGTGTCGATACAGTGTCGGTGTTTCCGATGGTGTCGGTGTTTCCGATGGTGTCGGTGCTTCCGATGGTGTCGGTGTCCCCGATAGTGTCGGTGTTTCCGTTGGTGTCGGTGCTTCCGATGGTGTCGGTGTCCCCGTTAGCGTCGGTGTTTCCGTTGGTGTCGGTGTTTCCGATGGTGTCGGTGTTTCCGATGGTGTCGGTGTTTCCGATGGTGTCGGTGTCCTCGATGGTGTCGGTGTTTCCGATGGTGTCGGTGTTTCCGTTGGTGTCGGTGTCCTCGATGGCGGGCTCCTCGATGGCGGGCTCATCAGTGGGCTGCTCCTCGATGGCGGGCTCATCAGTGGGCTGCTCCTCGATGGCGGGCTCATCAGTGGGCTGCTCCTCGATGGCGGGCTCATCAGTGGGCTGCTCCTCGATGGCGGGCTCATCAGTGGGCTGCTCCTCGATGGCGGGCTCATCAGTGGGCTGCTCCTCGATGGCGGGC
>NZ_JAUBTL010000026.1:0-91411 GCF_036702475.1 Microcoleus sp. D2_18a_B4 | reverse complement strand
GTTCCGTTCTGAAGGAGAGGTAGGAGTGGTAACGCTCCTATCGACTCTAACTCCGTTGACCGTCAGGTTAGTTCACGATTTAAAATCCTTGGACAGAGGATTAAGCCACAGCAGAATTGTCCGTTTTAATTCATTTAATTCTCGATACACTTCTTGTTTGACCCACTGCCCGATCGCGTCGAATGGCGTAAAAATTTGACCCACAGGCCAGCTAACATCTTGCCCCAAGGGCGTTTGATGGTTGCCCGCTAGAGTCTGAACTGTAATCATGTCAGGAAATCGTGCTTTTAGCAGTTTGGTTAAAAGAAGGGTTTGGTCGATATTGTCGCCGTTAAATTTGACTAAAAGATTGCGCCGGATTTGATAGCTATTTTGGACAAGGCGATTAGTCTCTTGCGGAGACGGGGTAAACTCGACGTTAAAGACGGGGGAAATTTGCTCGACGATGGGGATTGCTTCGGATGCCGCATAATTATTGAAAGAGATCAGAATATTGCCTGCCCTTTCTACGTCAAATACAGAACCGATCAGCAAGTGCAGTTTGCATCCCATGCTGTGTCCCATCCCGTAAATGGGGAGATAGGAAGATTTGAGCAATTTAGTGGCCCGCAGGCGATCGAGGGCATTTTCAAATTTGTTGAGGACATCGCGGGCGATCGCAATATGATCCAAAGTATTGACAAACGGGGTTGCGACTACAACATATCCTTGATTCCCCAAAGCCTCTAACAGCCAGCGATAGGTCAACTGTGGTGCTGTCGCCACAAATGCACCGCCGAGAAAATGCACGATCGCGATCGGTCTTGAAGGAATTAATACCCAATTGCCAGAAATTTCTTGCCAGTCCATAAATTCAATCTAATTCAAAGTAAAAAGGCGATCGTCCTCTGAACGTAAAAAGCCGAATGTTTTATAAATTTTTGCTTTTATTTTCTGCATCAAAAAGGGGTTGGCTACCCATTTTTTAATTCCAAAAACTTTCCTTTTTACTTATACATTATTTATTTTAACTGTTGTGGGGGTAAATAGCACGGCTGGCGATCGCTGCTATTTGCGCCCTGTATAGGGTTGAAGTTGGCGATCGAATAAATCAAGGCTGACATCCGATCGCGGCTTTCAAAGATTTGTATATGGTGTCCTATCGCACGGCTGCAAGCCGCTGTAGCTGGTATCGCGGGTAATTCACCCGACAGGATATTAACAGTCAAATACGGCTCAAAACCCCCAATATCGTGTATTAATCAGCCCCTGGGCGATCAACTTTGATTCGGCTGTATTGGCAGCACCTAATTTCTCGACTAAACCCGCATATAGCAGTTCTCAATCTTGGTGAGGTATGCCCTATGCCCTATGCCCTATGCCCTATGCCCTATGCCCTATGCCCTATGCCCTATGCCCTATGCCCGCTTATCAAGCGTGCACCTCATGTTACTGAGAAAGGCTATACAACTATAACATCCTTTAGGACAGCCGCCCGATTTCAGACGATCGCTGGGGGTTTAATTGTGGCGAATGACTGATACCTTCTGCGGTTTGATGACTCAAATTTTCGTGAGTCTTCATCCATTTCCACTTGTGCACAGTAGCTTGAGGATTGAGCACTGTGGTAGCGACGCCGTAAACAATAGTCGGCAAAACCTCCCGATTTAACCAACTTTGTCCCAGCTTTCTCATGTAGTGCAGTGCCAAAACTTCTCGAAATTTGTTAAGCTTTTGCAAAAGCGGCAAATTCTTAAAACATAACTCTTCGTACTCCTGGAGTGATAACTCTTTTTCTCCCCGCAAGCGCCGCAGTTGGTTTTCCTTGACACAATCAGAAGCTATTCGCTTCTTCAGCCAGTGCTTATCTGTGAGAGAGTTCCCTCTAATTCGATAATTTCCCAAAGGTTCTTTCGCCGCTAGCAAGCCATACTTTTGAGCAAGTTTGGTAAATAACTCTGTATCTTCTCCTACCTCCCAATCTTCTGGAAACCCGCCTTCTTGGAGTAGAATAGAGCGATCGACTACAACAGAAGACGGGAAAACCCAAGGACTTTCGCCTGTCTCCTTAATCGCCTGCATTTCTGCTTTAGTTGTAGGATAGGTGGGAATATAACTCAACTTGTTGCCGCGCTTGTCTAAATACCGCAAAGCGTGAGCCACAGATTTGACTTCGGGATTGTCTGCGAGCATCTTCAAACAAACTTCTAACTTATTGGGTTCCCAGGTATCGTCGCTGTCGATAAACGCTACATACTCGCCTGTGGCGCGATATATCATTAAATTTCTCGCCTTAGAAACCCCGTAATTTTGGGGATTCCGAAAGTATTGAATTCGGGAATCTTGCTCTACCAGCTTCGCAGCAACTTTGTCAGTAGCGTCAGTAGAGCAGTCATCAACAATTAAAATTTCTAGATTCTTGTGGGTGCCATTGAGTACGGAGGCAACTGTCTCGGCCAGAGTGTCGGCAGCATTGAATGCAGGAATGATTACACTGACTTTTTGGCTGTTCATAACTTGCATTAAGGTGTGGTTTGGTAGTTGTGCGCCGAAGTATAGTCTCGAAGCAGACACTCTGACTCATTTACTTGCAAGTACCTGTAGTAAGGAAACTTGCCTACATACTGCCAATATAACAGGTTTACGGACATCAGTGCGATCTGCCATAAGGAGGGGACAGCCCTTAGCAGGCGGAGTGCAGACTATTATTTGGCGGGCCATTTTTCTGACACAAAGGCGACGGGTGCGAGGGATTGAGGGTTTTTACCGGAGACTGGAATTGTCCTAAATTCGAGCGCATCTTTTAAGTCTGCTATAGCAATCCTAAATCATTGGTGAATTTCTTACTCCCGAGCAAGCGGGTTCGGGGAGGGTTGGGGTGGGGTAAAAAATTTACGACTCCTGCAAGGATTGCTATATGTGTTGCATTACCCTAGCCATTACCTAAAATACGGAGGGTTTTGCTGTTGCTAAATCACGCTCTGAAACACAAATAATTTGAAAATTCATAACCGTGAATCCTGGTTTATATGATTGGCATCTTTAGTTTTTCCTACAGTAAATCAGCCACGCCGTTTTTCTGCGTTAATCAGCTTTTTTCAAATCAGGATTTTCTCAAAAAAGATGCTTTTTCTAACTTGTTTACTTATTAAGTTGCCCTAAGCTGTCCCTCATTTCTTTATTTCTCTTTCACCGCGATCGCCTCTCAGGGTCAAATCGTTTCCCCGTCTGCCATAACAGGTAATTTAGCTGCGATTGAACTCTGTACCGCTAGGTCTTAGGGAACACAAGAGTATAATTATACTATAAAAAAGCCTCTTCTCACCCGTAAAAAATGTTGCCAAATTTCTTGAGTAAAGTGCGAATTTATACTTGTTTCCTAACAGTCTTGGTGTTGGGTGGCTGCCAGCAGCAGCTACAGGCAACGTTGCAGCAACAGCGCAGCAAACAGGGGATGGCAGTTTCAGCTCACCCTCTGGCGAGCGCTGCGGGGCTGGCCGTGCTGCAACAGGGCGGCAATGCAGTGGATGCGGCGGCTGCTACGGCTTTGGCAATTTCTGTGGTGGAGCCTTTTTCGGCGGGTATCGGTGGCGGGGGTTTTTTACTGCTGCGACGGGCCCAAACGGGGACTGTGCAAGCGCTCGATTTCCGGGAACGAGCTCCGAAACGGGCGGCGCGGGATATGTACCTCGACAAGCAAGGGAAGGTGCGCCAAAGGGCAAGTCTGGACGGGCATTTGGCGGCGGGTATTCCGGGTACTGTTGCTGGACTTTATAGGGTGCACCGCGAGTATGGTAAGTTGCCTTGGGCACAGGTGGTGGCGCCGGCGATCGCCCTGGCTGAAAAAGGCTTTCCGGTAAGTTCGCGGTTTACCACGGCTACCGGGCGACGACTGGATGTGCTCAAAAAAAACCGGGCGGCGCGGGAGGTTTTTACTCGCGGTGGCATTTTATACCAGCCGGGGGAGCTTTTGGTACAGCGGGATTTGGCGCGGACTTTGCGGCAGATTGCTGAAAATCCGCAAAGTTTTTATACGGGGGACATTGCGCGGGCGATCGCCACCGATATGGCTAAAAACGGCGGCATTATCACTCTCGAAGATTTGAAAAACTATACGCCGATTTGGCGAAATCCGGTTTGCGGCAACTTTCGCATTTACGAAATTTGCGCGATGTCCCCTCCTTCTTCCGGCGGCGTTCATTTGTTGCAAATCTTAAATATTCTGGGAGATACGGATCTCAAGAGGTTGGGGAGGCAAAGTCCAGATACTTTGCACTTGCTAGCGGAGAGCATGAGGATTGCTTATGCCGATCGGGCTGAGTATTTGGGCGACCCGGATTTTGTGAGGGTACCGGTCAAAGCTCTGACTAGCACCAATTATGCCAAATTCAGACGATCGCAAATCCAAATGTCAAAAGCCAGACCCTCCAGCGAGGTAAAAGCTGTTGACGCTGAAACTTTGAGTCGCTTTGTGTGGGAGTCTCCTGAAACTACCCACCTCACGGTAGTTGACAAAGAGCGCAATGTGGTATCCTTGACTTTTACGGTGAATGGCGGTTTTGGGGCGGGAGTCGTGGCTGCGGGTACGGGAATTTTGCTCAACAACGAGATGGATGATTTTGCAGTCGCGCCGGGAGTGCCGAATTTGTTTGGTTTGATGGGCGGGGAGGCAAATTCGATCGCCCCAGGGAAGACTCCTTTATCGAGCATGACGCCGGTCATCGTGACAGAAAATGGCAAATTTCGTCTGGCTGCGGGGGCTCCCGGAGGCAGCACGATTATTACCACGGTGCTGCAAATTGTGCTTAATGTGTTGGTTTATGACATGAATGTCGGCGAGGCTGTGTCTGCACCTCGCGTACACCACCAGTGGCTGCCCGATCGGCTGAGGGTGGAACGGGGAGGTTTTGAGGCTGCGACGCTTTCGGAGTTGCGGCGGCGGGGACACCAGATTGTCGAAGGTGAGGGCTGGGGCAATGCCAATGCGATCGTCCTGACTGCAGACGGTTGGTTGGAAGGGGCTGCCGATCGGCGCGGGGAAGGAGAAGCAAGGGGGTTTTAGTCATGAGTCAGTCGATTAGAGATTTTAGATTTTAGACGGGGGCGAGCCGTCGAGCCGCGCGAGCGTCGAAGGATTTTATATCTACTCCACAGATGAATCGATGAATCTGGGATGTGGAACTAGGGTCAAAAATTTTGTTCTCTCTACGACAGGAATCGGGGGCTTGTATAGTTTTTTTGGGCGAGGTCATCTTTCATGACTCATGAGTCATTAGCTATTAGTCATTAGTCATTAGTCATTAGTCATTAGTCATTAGTCATTAGTCATTGGGGAGAGCGCCAACGGTATCAAAACCGGGGTTTTTGGGTTTCCCGTGCGTCAGTCATGAAATTATTAGTCTGTGTACGTGTATTTTTGAATCCGTATTTTTGCCATGAGGTTTATAGGCTGACTAATTGCCAGGAAGTACCAAAAAATTTAACCACAGAAAGCGTATATACACTTATGTGTAAAGTTATTGTAAAGGCACTAGACATTGATACTTATATAATGTAAAAATTAAGTTGTGCATAGGATCAGGTGTGTATCTTCCAGGAAAAATTTATGATAATTACTCACAAAATTGCTGCCTTAACAGCTACATTAACTACTGCTCTGAGTTTGTTGGCAGCGCCAGCAATGGCATTTTCGGTAGGGGCAACTAATAACACTGCGACTTTAATAAATAATTTATTGGGGGCTAATACAGCCGGGTTGAGTAATTTCTCTGTTTCAATTACGGGGAATTCGGCTGCTTTTGGTACTTTCACTAATGACCCCTTCGGTTTGACATCAGGTGTTGTTCTGAGCACTGGTAGAGTCGCCGATATACCGGGTACGAATCAGACAGATAACTTCACGATAAAGGACAGCGATTTAAGCACGGACTTTGGTGCTAAGGGTGAACGGGGGGATGTGACTCAGCTAAACCTCAGCTTTTTTGCTGATAGCACGGTTCAAAAGTTGTTCTTTGAATATGTATTTGCTTCTGAGGAGTTTCCTGAGTTCGGCGCTTATGAAGAATATAATGACGATTTTGAACTGCTGCTGAACGGCACTAATTTGGCCCAATTGAGCGACGGAAAAACAGTTACGATTAATAATCTGGTTCCAGATCCATATAATCGCTCTACATATCACCCAGACTATATTGACAACCCAAGTTTGACAGGTATTGCTGCTAACATTGTTAAGCTCGACGGTTTTACTAAAGTTTTAGGTTTTGAGGGTTTGCTCAAGCAAAATCAGACGAATGTTCTCAGCATCCGCATTAAAGATGTGGGCGATGGCTATTTAGATTCTGCTGTATTTATTAAAGGCGGTTCTGTGGGGACGGTTCAACCTGAGCCGGTTCCCGAACCGATGACTGTGGGGGGTTTGATGGCGGGAGGCGCTATGCTGGCTGCTGGACGAAAGTTACGCAATGGCCGTGGCGGAAGTAATTAATAGGAAGGAAGAAGGAAGTTCGGCAACGGATTCTGTAACGGATGTAACGGATGTAACGGATGTCCGGAAGAAGGAAGAAGGAAGTTCGGCAACGGATTCTGTAACGGATGTAACGGATGTAACGGATGTAACGGATGTAACGGATGTCGGGAAGAAGGAAGAAGGAAAAACAGAACAGGAACCATTTTGGCGGTTGCTGTAATATGAATCTCGATTAGCCGTGTCGGAGACAGAAAGGGGGTTTGATGAACGAAAAGACCTCGTTGCAGTTGTTGAACCGGGTCAAAAAACTCGGTTTGTGCGATCGCGATCGCGTAATATCATGTCAAGTAATTTAAGCATTATGGGTACGCAGCGAGGAATGCAAGTCCTCATACAATTCTGACGACGAATGCCCTCACTACGAACCAATTTTCTTGCGGTTGTTCTAGCGGACAGAATATATAGCGGTTCTCAAGCGTGGTGAGGTATGCCCTATGCCCTATGCCCTATGCCCTATGCCCTATGCCCATGAGTACCTCATCTTTCTGAGAAAGGCTATAAGTTTTTATCCCAAATTCGCAAAGGGCGGATTTTTTTGTATTTGGAGTTGCAGCAAATATTGCGGGTAAAACCCGCGTCTACAACCACTGACTAAAAACTAAATAATTTAGCTATGAACAGTACCGTCGGGTAAGATTGTACCTGTTAATGTAGTCCGGGTAAGTTTGACCATAACTCGATCGCCGTAACCGATTTTCGCTCCTGTTAAGTCAGCACCGCTCAAGTCAGCACCGCTCAAATCGGCTCCGATTAAGTTGGTTTCTCTCAAGTTGGCATTGATCAAACAAGCTCCTAACAAATTGGCCCTGAACAAGTTTGCTTGGTGCAAATTCGCGCCTGTGAGATTGACGTTGTGTAGAAAAGCATCACTTAAGTCGGCTTCACTCAGGTTTGCATTGCTCAAGTTTCTTCCAGAAAAATCCTTTTCTTTTAAGGAAGCTCCTTGGAAGTTGGAACCGCTCAAATCGGGAGCTTGCGGCCCCGCTTGGCGGTAAGACTGAGATGGCGGCGGCTGCGATTGGTAGCGGGACGCCTCTGAATAGGGCCCTGCAGGGTTTCCCCCATAGTTTCCCGGATAATTTCCAGGATATTTTCCTGAAGAGGGTTCAGAAGAGTAGCGGGGCTCTTTTGGGTTGGCCGGTGGGGGCTGGGTGTTTTGCTGCTGGGTGTTTGGATACTGAGTATTTCTGTACTGATTGTTTTGGTACTGAGTGTTTTGGTACTGAGTATTGGGTTGCTGAGTGTTTTGGTACTGAGTGTTTTGGTACTGAGTATTGGGTTGCTGGGTATTTTGTTGCTGGGTATTTTGTTGCTGGGTATTTTGTTGCTGGGTGTTTCTGTACTGAGTATTTTGTTGCTGGGTATTTTGTTGCTGGGTATTTTGTTGCTGGGTATTTTGTTGCTGAGTATTTCTGTACTGGGTATTTTGTTGCTGAGTAGTTTGTTGCTGAGTGTTTCTGTACTGAGCGTTTTGTTGCTGGGTAGTTTGTTGCTGAGTGTTTCTGTACTGAGCGTTTTGTTGCTGGGTGTGTTTGTGCTGGGTGTTTTGGTGCTGGGTGTGTTTGTGCTGAGTATGTTTGTGCTGAACGTTCTGATTCTGACCTCTTGGTTGAATCGATCGCAATTGTTCGCGAGCTTGATTAATTTCCTTAATCTTTTCTTCAGCTTTCTGTAGTAGTCTGGGATTGTCTTTGGGGATGCGATCGGGGTGCCAAATGAACGCTAAATCCTTGTAGGCTTGGCTAATTTCTTCTCTGGAAGCTCCCGGCAACAGTCCCAGCACTTTATAGTATTGGTCGAGGTCGTTCATTGTACCACCTTTCGCTTTAAGAAATTAGGAATTAAAAATTAAGATCGGAGCAAAAGCCGTTCTCAAAGCTTGCTTGTCCGATCGTGCATTAGATGAACAATAACTCAGCTAAGCCGCTGCTGGCAAAAATTCTCGAATTCGCTGCAAGTATGTTGCAGCATCCTCCAGCATCGGAAAGTGAGCCGTATTCGGAATTATAACAAATTCTACTTTTTTGCTGAGGGAGGCCGCTTGCTCTCCCATGACGGCGGGGATAATTTGGTCAAATTCTCCGGCAACAAGCAGTGTGGGAACACTCAGCCGCGCAAATTCTTGGGGCATTTCCTCGGCTGCTCTTTTGCTGACGGCTGTCACCATTGTACCTATAGCAGCTTGCTCGTCTGCCATTAAAAAATCCTTGAGAAACGCCAGACTGACCTCTGTGGGCAGGGAACGGCGCAAAAACCGGGCCATAAATAGCCGATCGGCAAAAGGGATCGATGCCAGCCAAGATGGTCTAAATTTTACCACATAGCCACCGAATTTGTGAAAAGTTGTAAAAGATTTTTCATCGTATTCAAAAATCCCGCTGCAAGTGAGAATTGCTTTTTCTACTTTTTCAGGGTAAAGGTTGAGAAATAAAGTAGCAATTGATGCACCTGTAGAGTGAGCATTGAGAAAGACGCGGCTTAAATTCAGAGATTCTAATAATTCCGCTAAGTCGTGGGCATAGGTTTCGAGTTCGTAGCTGGACTCAGGAGGCTCTTTTGGCAAGGGCGATCGACCAAAACCTCTCATATCGTAAAGCAAACAATCAAAATCATCAGCAATAGCCCGGGCCGTGCTTTCCCAGTAGCGCGCTGAACCCGCCCAGCCGTGCATAAATACCATCACTGGTTTGCCGCTGGGTTGGGTACTGTTATCTGCCGTTATCCACTCGTAATAATGTTCTACACCGCGAATTGAAATGAAAGACATGATATTGATTTTGGATTCTGAGATTTTAGATTTTAGATTTTAACTCATAATTGTTCAGTAAATACCAAAATTCCCGCCTTCTTAAAGAAGTCAGGAATCTCAAGACTACACCCATCAAAAAAATCTGCGTTAATCTGCGTCAATCCGCCGACATCTGCGGTCAAAAATTACCAACATAGGAACCAATCATAAATCTTAAGCCGCAGAAGCAGCCAGCCAAAATAAACCATCTACCAAAAGCGTGCTTAACACCGCGCCGCTAAACGCGCGCCAGTGCAGTTGCGTGCCGCGCAAACTCAGCAAACCGACTGTTAGCAACACAGCGATTAAAACTAGAGCACACCCTATGCCCCAAGGAGTTTCAATTTGACCGATCGCACTTTGAAAAATCGGCATTGCTAATTCCGGTTCCGCGTGCATCACTTGCCGCCAGTAGGGCATCAAGCCTGTTAAGTAAAAATATAAATCAGTAATGGCAGTGCCAAATAGCGAACCCAAGTAAAAATAGCTGCCAACTTTTCCCCAAGATTTACCCAAGCACCAAATCGCAAAAGGCAAGCCAATTGCTTCTATAGGTAGATGTAAAATAGGTTCCCATCTAAACCAGCCCCAATAGATAGAACCTGCCAACCAACATCCGGCAAATCCTAATAATAAATCTCCCCAAAGTTGTGTTTTTGGCCGGAAAATTAGGATTAAACTCAGAACGAACCAGGGGATAGTTGACAGCAAACTGATGGTTGGATATAAGCGAACTAAGGGTGCTTGCACGAAGACTGGAATTGAGACTAAAAATGCTGAGGCACTAAATATCAACCACTGTTTGATGCTGTTGGTTGTGGCTGAAGTGAGAGAATTGTCTAGGCGGGCGATGGTGGCAATAGGTGCGATCGCTGAGGATACTAAATTTAGATTAAACAACTGATTGGACTCCGTATTGTTTCAATAGGTGGACTAAAAATTTTGCTGCGGTTGTGGGTGCGACAGTCTCAATGCCGGCGGCGGTGTGGCTGACGTGCCAGCCTTTTGCCGTTTGGGGAGTTCGCCATAAATCCAAATGTTCGATCGCGGGATCTGCATAAAAGCTTTCTCCATCGCCACCGAGAATTGCTGAACTCCAGTGCGTAAAGCGATCGTGGCTGATTCGGTGGATCGGAAAATTGCCCCCCAGGGGTACTCCCCAACCGTCTAAGGCAAAAAATGCCCCGACTTTGCCGCCGAGTTGCTGCCACATCCAAGCCGCCCCGATCGCCCCGGCTACTCCTGCCGAAAAGCTGACAAATACTAGACTTTCTCCTGCTAACTCTTCCCTGCACAAAAAGTGCAATATGTCAAGAGCCGAGAAAGGTGGATATTTATGAGCGGGAAAAATCTTGACACGATCGACTATTTGCTGGTTTTGGCGATCGGCTGCCAGTCCCCAAAGCCCCGAAAGTCCCGCCAGGAAACAGTCGGTTAGCTTTGGTTCGTGGAATCCGGGGCAAATTACCAGTCTCATAGTTCGTCAAGAAAGTTAATATAGTTCGCAACATAACTTTATCATATAGCTATTATATCATATACTACCCCAGGGGATAGGGTGTTAAAGTTATAATAGAGTCAAGTTTGAAGAGTATCCCCCCAAGTTAAAAGCTGGGAACGCTCCAAACGGCATTAATCTGAGGCAAGGTCAGGGAGTCTTAAGAAAACATAAAAGTTATCCCCCCCCGCCCCATGCCCTGTCAAGCTTAGCAAAGGCTGATTCTAGTTTTAAGCGGTTCTGTATTTAGATTTAACTTTTGGGGCGGCGTCGAAGCTGAGCCGACAAAAGCTTAAAGAAACAGGATTGTGAAAATTAGACGCCTGCCAGCTTAGCTGCCCTACGAATTTCGGGTCAAGGTCAAAAAACCGACTTAGGACTGATGCTCATCAATCCGGTTTCTAGGATAAATAAGAGGTTTGACCGGGAAGTATGGGCCAAGAAACCGGGAATCAGCCCCGCGCACGTCAGTCGTGCGATCGCACACAATGAAAAATCTCCGATTCCCCCTTCATCCTGCCTGGATCTCTTAGAATAAATAAAATTGAGGAATACAAAGTGGTTGCTTCTCCAGAAAAAATCGATTTCAAAACATCTGCAGCACCCGCAAGTAACGATCGGGTTGCTGTATTGCTGATGGGTTACGGCGAAGTCGAAAGCTACGACGATTTTGCCAACTACAACGAACAAGCTTTAAATTTGCTTACGGCAAAGTTTGCGCCAGTACCGCTTTGGATTTATCCGCCGCTGGCGAAGATTTTAGCAATCTTTGACTTGCACGAGTGGAGTCACCAACACGGTCAATTCGTTTCGCCGCACAATGCAATTTTTGAACAGCAGCGCGCTGGGATTGAAAAGAATTTACAGGAAAAATGGGGCGATAAAGTAAAAGTGTTCAAAGCTTTTAACTTTTGCGCGCCGTTTTTGCCGGAACAAGTAATTCCTCAAATTCAAGCAGAAGGATTTGACAAAATTCTGATTTATCCGCTGTTGGTAGTTGATTCTGTTTTCACCAGCGGCATTGCAGTCGAACAGGTGAATAAAGCTTTAGCACAAACCTTTGATGGTAAGGAACATTGGGTAAAAGGACAGCGCTACATTCCTTCTTTTTACGATGAACCTGCTTACATCCAGCTAATGGCGGATTTGGTTGAAGAGGAAATTAAGAATGATTTAGCTGTAGCGCATTTGCCTTCTCAGATTGGGATTGTGCTGATGAATCACGGTTGTCCGCACAAGGCGAAGGGCTTTACTTCGGGAATTGTGGAAAGTCAAGCTTTGTACGATCGCGTGCGGGAACGTTTGATGTATCGCTATCCTTTGATTTCGGTGGGTTGGCTGAACCACGACACACCGCTGATTGAATGGACGCAGCCGGATGCGACGTTGGCTGCGAAGAATTTGATTGATTTGGGTGCAACTGCGATCGTCTTTATGCCGATCGGATTTGCGACAGAAAATCACGAAACTTTGTTAGATGTAGACCACATTATTGAGTCTTTGCAGAAACAGCGTAAAGGAGTTACTTACCGCAAATTGCCTTGCGTTAACGACCATCCAGAGTTTCTGAAAATGGCAGCCGAGTGGGCAAATCCGCAGATTGAAGCGTTGTTGAGTGAAACTGCGGTTGCTGTTAATCCGAGTTTGGCTTCCGCGCAGCGCGAGCACGCGCATTCTCATGAAGGGCACGGTCATTCTCATGGGGATCACGGACACAATCACGGTGGGCATTCTCATGGTGATCACGGGCATTCTCATGGCGGGCACGGGCACAGTCACTAATTGAGTCGTTGGGTGGGGGCGGGTTTATTATATTGTTGGTTTCCAACATAGATGGCTGGTAAAACCCGCCCCTACCATGCCCTGTAGGGGCGGGTTTTACAGATAATATTTGAGGCTCACAAACAATCTAGATAAACCCGCCCCGGTTATACTAATTGAGTGCGTGAGTTCGATTAATTTAGGTGAAAAGGTCGATCGTCCTTTGGTGTTTTTAGGGAAAGGGCGATCGGCTTTTTTATCAGTGCTGTAGGGTGCAATGTACCGCCATCAGATATCTTTAAAATAGATACTTATCGTTTGTCAAGTACAATGGGATTAGTTAGGTAATGAGAATGGTATTGGATCGTGCCACAGTATTTTGGGGATGCTAATCAGAAAGAAATCCGTCAATATGCAGAAATTATCGCCATGACGGATGATGTATATAAAATTGCTAATTATCTAGAGATTTCTGAACAAATTATCCGCCAAGTTAAAGAACACATATTTATCAAGGAACACGAGCTTGATATTCCAAATGACGAGACAAATACTATTAGCCGTGTCCGAGCTAATTTTACACCTGATGGTGAGATTGCTGACTTATGGATAAGTGCAAAAAATGGTGAGCTACAACCGAGAGAACTTATCAAGTTTAAGCGGTTGATAGCCCACGAGTACATAGAGCAAGCACTAATGGCTGATGGACTTCCTTATCGATCGCCTGAAGCTTGGACAGAGCATCCAATATGCGGTTTTGGCAACTGGCCCACCCCAGAGCATTTCGGAGCACACGATATAGCTCCCAATATTGGGAGGCCCAGCCCATTTTCTCACTGGGTTAATATAATAGGTAAGTCAGCGGAAGGACTGATGCTTGCTGACAACCTCTCAAATCTTGATGAGTTGCTTGAAGCTATTAGAGAAAAAATATGACTGCAAAAACAATTACTGATACTGCACTAGAGCGAATTTTAGCAATTAAATGGGAGCCTGACGATAGTCGCGTTAACTCTCATATTGCCCTTTTGCGAGAATACTTGAGGCGTGCGGCACTGTGGGCAAAGGCTTTAGATTGTACAGATGAATGGCCGTTTTTTGATGTGGCTGCTCATATCTGCCCTTTAGAATGTGCCGATGATACTAAGGTTAAAGTGCTTAAGACTCATTTCACAGAGACACCGTTTTATGTGGCGGGTATGATTGAGAAAACCTGCGAGTGGTTCCTCCATTGGGAGCGGGTGAAAAATTTACCAAAAGTTAGTGAATTTACTTTACCTGAACCCTACGAACCTCTAATCATAATGTATGAACGCGGTGGCATATTCTCTATGGAACATGGATTTTTTGATTTTGCTGTTGGGAGTTTTCCTAGAGGTAAATGGCAGCAATATGACGAAAAAATTGCAGCAGAGTGGGCAAATCCGCAGATTGAAGCGTTGTTGAGTGAAAGTGCGGTGGCTGTTAATCCGAGTTTGGCTGTGGCGAACCGCGAGCACACGCATTCTCATAGCGATCGCGGGCATCTTCATAGCGATAGCGGGCACAGTCATTAATTGACGGAAAAGTCGATCGCCCCTTGCTTTTTTTTAGAGAAGGGGCGATCGGCTTTTTTATAAGCAGGTGTGAATCCTGCTACCGGAGCTCTTGGAGCTGGTTGTAATTCTGGGGTACTGGCGTATTCAAACCCGGTTTCTCAAAGCGGACAGCTTGACCGAGTATCAAAATGACGATCGTCAAGACAACAAAGAAAGACTGCGAACCTTGGAAGGGCTCGACTAATTCATTGATTTTGTAGAAATTGCCGCAGTCGCACAGCCGGATGTTTGAGTCTTCAGGGTGGGAATGCCAATTGCAGGGCAATTTTTTGAGGCTGGAATTGTCTTTGTAAGGGCAGGTAGTCATCTGATTTTTCCTCGTCAAGTAAAGAGTGTTGGTGTATGATGATTGGCAAAATTTAGCTGTGGGGAGGCGATCGCATTTGAGCGTGAAAAATGCGATCGCCAATCGTTTAAGATTCAGTCCGGTTGGGGAAATGAATGTTAAGCGTCATAGTTGGATCGATCGCAGAGCCCGGACAACAGAGATTGTGAGGGCGATAGCGCATCAATTGAGAGAATTGCCCTTTGCTGAGTTTCTGTTCTTGAACCAGTTTCGGCTTACCACCGCGAATTTTGTATTTGCTGTCAATTGCTGCTTCGCCGGCAATCAAAATATTCACGTTGTACCAAGAATCGTGACAGTGAATGCCGGTATCTGTTGCTGGTGGTAGGTGGATGAGAAGCATCTCGAACAAGCAGCAGGAAAACAGCCGGATATAGCTGTAGCCGCGCCAGTGAGTCTCGATTAGTTCTGGACAAAGTTGTTGCAGTTGCGACCACTTCTGGCTGGAAGTGTTGGCTTGGCAGAGAATAAGGAGAATTGGCATCCACGGGATGATTCGGTGGATCTGTCGCTGGTTTTGCGACGGGCGATCTTCATGTAGAGATAAGTTGTCCATGATATCTTGGAGGTATGTTTATTTTTGACTAGCGGCGATTCCTCTGTGGAAAGCCGTTTTTTGTTGTGAGAGCACAGTGCCATTTTGCTGTGTGTCAGCATCTGGCCTGGCGTTCCCAGTGAACTTAATATCAAAATAAACGACACCTCAAACATTAATGCCGATCATCAGCGCCGATGTAAAAAAAATATGTTAAAGTTATCCAAATTCAATCACAGTAAGCTTCTCAGCAAATTGTGCTAGGACAAAGCCCCATATCCTGCCGATGATCGGCAGTTTAGAGCTAAGTAGGCAAAATGCCTAACCCCAGATTCGGGGTTTTCAGTACGGAAGGCAAAGTCGATGGTTAGGACTAAAACACCAAAAATTCTGTTATGTCTAAAAATTGTTATTTGACTGGCAAAGGGCTGCAAAAAGTACAAACTGCTTTAAGGAAATTGTCTCAAGGTTATAGTCAGGAAAATTGTTTAAAATCAGTGAACAAGCCGTTTCCTGAAAATGTGAACCTTTCAAAATTAGAATCTATGGTTAGACAGCAGCGTGAAACACTCAAAAAAATACTCTATAGGACACATCCTGTTAATAAAAAAAGTCTGGATGATCTGTTTACTGCTCTTTCTATAGACCTAGAAGAAAGTGATTATGAAAACCGTGGTCGTGACCCTAAAAATGCAACCTCTACTAACCAAAGGACAAACGCAAACACCCACAAAGCTCCAGGAGAGCAAGTCACGCAGGTGATTGCATCAGAGAATGGTATCCCTAAAGTCATTAGGAGAAGCAGTCAGAACAGGAGAAATTTATAGATTAATTATTCTATGCACCGCTAAGGCTCTAGAGCATCGGTTGTATTGCCAGATTTGATAGATTTGGTAATGTACTTTTGCACCACAGGTTGTACACCAAAAAGTAATTCACTGCCTTTTGTGCTTTTTTCTATTAAGGCTCGCCATCCTAAAGATTCTAAAGCTTGTATAACATCTGCTATATCTGCTTTTGACTGAAACTCTTCTTGCAATTGTTTTAATGAAATAGGATAGTGATAATTCGCTATATAGCATATAAGGTTATTTTCTAAAATTGATAATGCTTGGAACTGCTCATCCAATATTTTTTGAAACCCCGGCATGATTGTTATTGTGCCGAGTTGTAAATACTCAGAAACTTTACCATTAAATAGGCTTTTAATTGTCTTGGCAACTAGCTTTAATCCCAAGGGATTGCCTCGATATAGTTGAATGAGTTCACTCCATTTGTCCTGGTCAGATAAAGATTCTTCTTTGAAGATTTCCGATGTTGTTTCTACCGTTAACCCATCCAATTTTAATGAACGAACAGGTCTTATGGGGCCTTCTAGCAATGCAATCTCTCTAAATCGTTGCCGACTGATTAGGACTAAGCAACTTTGATGAGATACTTCTCCTACCCGTCTGATCAGATCGCCATACCCTTCGTAGCCCTCTTTATATTGTTCATATAGATGCCCAGGTTCGAGAATCAACTCAGCATTATCGAGTACCAACAGACACCGATGCGATCGCAAATACTGGATCAGGATTGAGAGGAGATTAGCTGCATCTTCAGGCAAATTAGTGAGTTCCTGATTGGAGAGAAATTTGATCGAGTTTGCTAAAAACTCTGTGACAGGTGGGGCATAATGAAGACTTCGCCAGATGACGTACTGAAACTCATCCTTAATCTGTTTTGTCAGTTCCACAGACAGAGCAGTTTTGCCCATCCCACCCATGCCCAATATTGCCACCAGTCGGCAGCCATCCTTCACAATCCATTGGTGTAGGGTTGCCACTTCCTCAGTGCGTCCATAGAAAACGGGTACATCTGGTGCTTCACCCCAGTCTTGGGCCGAGATGGCGATCTGCTCATCATGCTCCACTTTCACTTGGGACAGCGGGATTGATTGGAATCGCGATCGCTGCTCCAGCACGGTTCTCAAATTAATTTTTGCGACTTTTTCCCCTAATACTGATGATAGTTGGTTCCACAACTGAGCAGCAACGCTCTTGACGTAAGTTGGATTATATAGTTTTTCATCAGCAATGCGCTCATACGGTTTACCTTCCCAACAGCCAAGAACTATAGCTTGTTGCAAATCCGTCAGGTGTGTTCCTGTGTGGGCGCAGATTAACTCATCAGTGATTCTTAAGGCTTCCTGAACGTCCATTGCTTAAGGAGGAGTCTAGTTTTCACAGTCATCTTACCATGATCTTACTTTTATTACCATATTCTTACCTAGTTACACTACTTTTTCTTACTGACAAGTTTAATTTGTGGCAGTATTATCGTAAATAACCCCAGGGTAAACGCATCTAGTTACCAAAAAATATTTGAAAGCCCTAGTTCTCGTTAAAGTGGGGTTTAGATAGGAGAAGATTATCAATAAGATTTATTAATGATAATACGCTTGGCTTAATCTCATTAAATTCAAACGGTATATCAAGGCTTTCAGCCGCTGATTATTCTTCTCAAACTAGATGCGTTGATCGACATGGCAATGAATACCCCTGTCCTTAAGTAATCAAATTATAATTAAGTAAGCTTTAATCAAAAGCCAAAATATGCAATTTAAATGTACAACAGCTTATGTATTTTGCATAAACATATAAAACTCCCCTGATATATCAATAGAAAGCCAAAAGAGGAAGCCAAAAGTGTATAACACCTCCACTAGGGCTCGTTGTGAGCATTATTACAAACCTGTTTTAGGAACGGTCAAAAAGGCGATCGCTCCGAATTTGTCTGTAAAAGTCAATGTTCAAGGTACTAACTGGCAACTAAGGGTCGTCTCATCTGCTGACATTAATGGAGCAAATGGAGCTTTTGATCACACTACAAATACTATTTATTTATCAAGGGAATTTCTGATCCAAAATGCCAATAACCTACAGGCAACACTAAGTGTTCTGTTGCAAGAGATTCGCTTACCTGATGTCATCAAAAGACATCGCTATAGATTCACTGCTAGTGAGATAGAAGAGTTCGGGTCTGATTGCCAAGAGCCTTTACCGAAAGTCGTTCTCTCAGCGATTGGCATTAAAAGACATCGCTATAGATTCACAGCTAGCGAAATAGAAGAGTTTGAACCTGATTTGAAGCTATAATACTCCAATTCATCAGATAAAATGGTTGGAGTCTACTATTGAATTATGCGTACTATTCCAAGTTCAGCCATGCCTGAGCCATTACGCCAAATTTTGGCTGAACTAGAAAGCAAGGGATATGAGTTTACCTGCTATCAAAAGAAAAATGGTGAAACCTTCATTCAATTTTGGGCTGAAGTAGAAATCATAGATACTGATGAAGTCGAGCATTGTGATACCGTTATTTATATTAAAAGAGTTGTAAGTTTAAAACCGCCTCGTGATTCAGATTACGCAATTTTTGCTACCTTCATCTGTCATGGGATAGAGGGAAACAGAGCTGAATCTTTCAATAGAGCGGTTGATACTCTCAACTACAAAGACTTACTAGGAAAGTTTGTGCGCGACTGCGATGATGGGGTTCGCTATGTTTTGTGCTTTACCAATGAGGGTGAAAGCTTCCTGCCTTCAGAAGATAAATCTGAATCTCAGGATATATTGTATGTTACTAATCATTGTGTGACTCACCTGACTTCAGAAGTGGTGGAAGCCCGTCTTGAATATCATGCTAGGACGAAAACTAAAGTTTTTCCAACATTTGAAAAAATGAGAAACTTTTAAACTTAACTACCGCCCCATATGTAATCTTATTAGCAAACGGAAGTTGTATCAATGACATCCTACCTCTTAAACTTACCCGTTCAACTACAGCAAGAAGCTGAAAAATTAGCAACACTCCAAGGCATTTCCCTCGATCAGTTTATTCTCTGGGCTGTAGCCGAAAAAGTGGCAACCCTCAACCAGCGGAATGACGATCGCGCTTTTCCTGAAATCACCTATGTGCGCGGCGCTAGCGGCGAATTCGTCCCCGTTTTGCGCGGCACTCGCTTGCGCGTGCAAACAGTAGTTATTGCAGCCCATAAATGGGGTTTTTCGCCAAACCAAATTGCCGCTGAGTATGATTTAAGTGAAGCTCAAGTAAACGAAGTTCTCGCCTTTTATGCAGCCCACCGTCAGGAACTAGACGCCTCTATTGCCGCCGAACAAATTATCGAGCAGAACGCTTGTCGGCGGTATTCCCTTGAGGAGTGGGTTGAGGCGATCGCGCCTGAGAATCTTCATAATGAGATTGATAGTGGAGTTGCTGTGGGTAACGAAGTTGGGTGACACAATATTGCTATTTGTATGGTGCGTCGCTGTGAAATTTTCCTGCTAGTTGAAATAGCTACCGGGAGCGACGCACCCGAAGGTATTACTGTAGGGAACGAAGAAAGTTTCCTGTCCTACTCACCAAATTGTTTGAATAGTAGTTAACGCTTGAATTTTTGCGTCGCGGGTGACTAACGGAAGACTCAAAGATAAAGCAGTGGCGGCAATAATCCTGTCTGGCATATCAGGAACCGTTGCCCTGTCAATTTGTTGAATAGTTGCCGAGATATTGCGATCCAAAGGTGCTAGCAAAATCCCCACATTTGGATCGTCCGCAGCATTTAAAACTCGTGTCAGCACTTCGCCTGCCAAACGCCCTCGCTCAATCAAGTAAGCAATTTCTACAATTGAAATTGCCGAAAAGTAGATAAAATTTCCCTCGTTAACCGCTTGTTCTAATGCTATTAATGCTGCTGGCGACAATCTTGGTAGTTCAAAAATGTACCAAATTAGGGTATGGGTATCTGCTACGACTGAGGGCATCAAACAATCTCCCTGGGAAAATTTCCCCACATTTCTTGTCGGGCTTGGGCGATGTCTTCTTCCGTAATATCTACTTTTAAGTCAGCACACAAGCCTTTGACACTTTTTAGCGGTCGTTTGACAATACTTTTTTGTTGAAGAAACTCAGCAAAATCTAAAACTTCTTGCTGCCTCTCTGGTGGCAATTCCCGCAACTTATCTAAAACTGCTTGCTCTAAATTCATGGTTGATTTTCCTCCGCGATTTATCCCAAATAATCTTCACGTCTTTGATTAGCAAATCTCCTTTTTTATCAAGATGATTATTGTAACACAAGTATCTTGATTTGTGTGGTGGCGGTTTTAACAGCCGACTCTTATCAGGAATTTTTAACTAACTTGACGCAAAATACCCTCAACTAACTTATCAATCTCCGCCTCCGTGGTAAAATAGTGAACACAAGCCCGCACACAATCAGGATTAAGAATAGTCCTTACCATAATTCCCTGTTTCTCCAACAAATTGACCAGCTTGTTGTGCGGCATCCCGTTAGTTAATCGAAAGGAAACCAAACCAGCTTCCGGCGCAGATTTCCGCAAACATTCCACATCGGGAAGTTCTGACAAACGCTCCCAGAGATACTTACTTAAACGGCAAATTTCTGCATACCTTTCCTCGATCGTACCCCATTCATGTTGCAGGGCGATCGCACTCCGCAAACCCCCATACAAAGGATAAGCCGAAGTCGCAATTTCATAGCGCTGCGATCCAGACTTCCAGCCAAGGACTTTAGCATTAGCATCCGTCACAATTCCCCGCCAACCGATAAACACCGGATGCAAATCAGCCAAAGCTTCCGCACTCACATAAAGTCCCCCCAAACCCTCCGGGCCACACCACCATTTGTGACCAGTAAAAGCATAAAAGTCAACCCCGGCTTCAATCAAATTTAAAGGCAAAACCCCCACAGATTGAGCCGCATCAACTAACACTTTGACTCCTGTTTGATGACACACTTTCACAATCTCAGTCAGAGGCAAAACTTGGCCAGTATTCCACAAAATGTGACTGATAACCAACAAGCGAGTATTTGGCCGCAAATTATCAGCAATCACCGCCACCGGATCGCCTTCATTCAAAGTAGCCGCCAACGGACAAATCGAAACCTCAATGTTGAAACGGCGCTGAAGTTCCATTACACTAGCTACAATGCCGGGGTGTTCGCAATCAGAAAGCAGCAAATGGTCGCCTGCTTTCCAGTCAATGCCCCACAGCGCAATATTGCAGCCGACGGTGACATCTTCAGTTAGGGCAATGGTTTCAGGAGGTACGGTCAACTCAGATGCGATCGCACGTCGCGTCAGCATCGCCTCCTGAACCACCCAAGCCCCCACCTCCCCCGAAAACGGCCCCCCAAGCTGCACCCGTTTGTAAGCCTCATAAATCGCCTCTAAAGCAGGCTCAGGCAGCGGCCCTTGTCCGCCGTAGTTAAAATAAGCTTTATTGGCCAAAGCTGGGAATTGTTGCCGGTGATTGTCCTTTGTCATTTTTTTTGGGGAATTATTGATAGCGTTAATATTGAATAAGTAATGCTGTGAATTTTATACCTTTTGCCTGATACTCTATGCCTTGCGAATACTAAATGTTAATAACTGACAAACTGCTACTTTCCTATCAACGATGCCATCTCCGAGCATTTTTAGATACCTGCGGAGACTGGAAACAACTAGACCCTCCCAGCGACTTTCTGCTGAAACTGATGCGCGACAGCGCGGCATACCAGCAGCAAGCTTTGGAAGACGAGACTTACCAACAACCATATTATCCTAGAGGGGATTGGGAAGCCGGCGCGGCCGCTACATTGAGTTTAATGCAGCA
This sequence comes from Microcoleus sp. D2_18a_B4, assembly GCF_036702475.1. Classification (NCBI taxonomy): domain Bacteria; kingdom Bacillati; phylum Cyanobacteriota; class Cyanophyceae; order Oscillatoriales; family Microcoleaceae; genus Microcoleus; species Microcoleus sp. D2_18a_B4. The sequence continues at coordinate 69,709 of NZ_JAUBTL010000026.1, read as the reverse complement.
AGGGGTCGATCGCATTTACCGAGGAGTTCTGATCCAGGGCGAATTCTGCCAAACCAACGGCGCAACAACTTCTCTGGTAGGAATTGACAGTCAATATTTCCCAGAATTTGGCGAAATCCCCGAAACTCCCGTTCATCTTTCATCCTCCAATCTTCACTCTTCAAACATTACCCTGATCAGCCGCCCCCATTTATTAATCAAACAGCCGGGACAATCAAAATTTGGCAATTGGAGTTATATTACTGCGGATATTTGGCTTAGCAAGCGACCAAAACAAGAGTATCAAATTATCGCAGCTTTTCACGCCCAAGTTTTAGCTTCTGTACAGGAAACAAAGCCCGATACTGCGTGGCTGATGCTGCGAAAAAAAGGGTGGTGGCAGGTGAATCTAGACCAGCGAACTCCTCAGATGTTCGAGATTTTAGATGATTGCATTCAGATGATAGAAAATCGGGATAAACCCGAGGTGTTCATTTCCCGGCAAAAGTGCAATCTTTGCGGTTGGTATACTATCTGTCACGCCGAAGCCGAATCTATTAAACATCTTTCCTTATTGCCGGGAGTTACTGCCAGCCGCTATGCTAGACTAAAAACTCTGGGAATTACTGATGTAGAAGCTCTCGCTAATGCTAGTTCCGAACTGCTGGCTGAGTATCCAGAATTCCCGGACAGAGTTGCTTTTGATGTGGTGCAGCAAGCTCAATCGCACTTGCTAAATCAACCGCTGTTGCGGGAAGAAGGAAGAAGGAAGAAGGAAGAAGGAAGAAGGGAAGAAGGAAGGCACGACACGGATTTTGACACGGATACACGGATTAACTATCGAGAAGAAGGTAGAAGTGAGAATTCAGAAGAACTTAACTCATCTGAAATCGTACCAGATAATGCAGACAATATCTTGAATGACATCGCAGTTGAGGAAGTAAAAATTAGAGAAAATAAGCCTGCGACATCTTCTATACCTGCGCCAATTCTCCGCAAGAAACCAATTCCCTATTCCCAATCTGTCTTTTTGCCGATCGCCCCAATCGAACTCTACTTTGATATTGAAGCGGAACCAGAGTTAAACTTGGATTACCTCCACGGAGTCTTAGTTGTTGACAGGTACAACAATACGGAAAAATTCCACGGTTTTTTAGCAGAATCAGCAGCAGAGGAAGGTGCAATCTGGCAGCAATTTTTAGAATTAATGTGGGCTTATCCCATTGCTCCGATTTTCCATTTTTGCGACTACGAAGTCAAGACTTTTAAGCGACTGGCTAAACTTTACAATACTCCAGCTTATTTGTGGAAACCGGTGCTGAAACGGTTTGTAGATATTCACAAACAAGTGACGCAAAAGGCGATTATGCCGGTGGAAAGTTACGCACTCAAACCAATTGCCCGCTGGCTGGGTTTTGATTGGCGAGATGCTAAGGCGAATGGTGCTCAGTGCGTCTGCTGGTACGACGATTGGCTCAAAACTGGCGATCGATCGCTCTTGGAGGCGATCGTCCGTTACAATGAGGACGACTGTCGTGCTACTTATGTGGTTAAAGATTGGTTGACCAATTTTTTGCTGAATCATGAGCCGTGATTTTTAGATTTAACGAACCGCGAAGACGCGAAGGGCGCGAAGGAAGAAAGGGAAGAGGAAGATAGGTAGTAATGTATTTATTTGTAAAATGCGAAAGCTAGGAAAAGCAACTATATTTATTGTCTGTTTTTTGATGGCAGCAACTGTTGCTATTTGGGTAAACCAGTCAGCCAAATCTTTCGCCGTTACCAAAATAGATTTTATCGGCAGAGCAATATTTCCTACAGGTTCTCCGTTTCAGGGGACGGAAATTGGCGGACTATCGAGCATTACTTATGATGCCGAAAAACAAGTTTATTATGCCATTTCTGATGACCGCAGCAGCAAGGCTCCGGCGCGCTTCTATACTCTCAAAATTAACTTGCAATCTGGTAAAGTGGAAAAAGAGCAAATAACTTTTACTGGTGTCACTACTTTATTAGATGAAAACGGCAAAGGTTTTCCTGAATTAAGTTTAGATCCCGAAGGGATAGCTTTTACTGGCAATAGCGTGTTTGTTTCTTCTGAGGGAGATGTCGATCGCCAAATAAATCCTTTTATCAAAGAGTTCTCCCTCAATGGTAAACTCCTGAAAACGCTGGCAATTCCTGAACTATTTTTGCCGGACGACAAGGGCACTAAAGGCATCCGCAACAATCTATCATTTGAAAGTTTAACTTTAACGCCCGATCGCAAATACCTATTTACAGCTACCGAAAACGCCTTGGTTCAAGATGGCGCCGTAGCTTCCCTGGAAACCGGGAGTCCGTGCCGGATTTTGCGCTACGATGCGGTGAGCGGCAATCCAGAAGCATCGTTTCTCTACATCACCGAACCGCTACCGGCTGGTGCGAATCCTGTGGGAAAATTAACTAGCAACGGTTTAGTGGATTTGTTGGCGATCGACGATAACCGCTTGCTGAGTTTAGAGCGTGCTTTCTCCCTGGAAACCGGCACAACTATCAGAATTTTTGAGATTTCTCTGGAAAAGGGCGATCGTATTGAAGCACTCGAAAGCCTCAAAAGCCGTCTCAGCGAGGTTTCTCCCGCTCAAAAACGCCTGCTGCTGGATTTGGAAACGCTGAAAATTCCCCTAGACAACATTGAGGGGTTGACATTTGGCCCCGTCTTGGCGGATGCTAGCAGAGGTCTGATTTTGGTGAGCGACAACAACTTCAGTCCGCTGCAAGAGACTCAGATTTTGGGCTTCCAAATAAAAGTTCAAAAAACCTCTTGACAAAAGGTGAAGTTATAGGCATAATAGAAATTGTGCCTGAAAAAACGGCAAAACGAGGGACAGTAGTTCAATTGGTTAGAGCACCGCCCTGTCACGGCGGAAGTTGCGGGTTCGAGCCCCGTCTGTCCCGTTCAAAATAGAAAATGTTCAGATTGCTGAAAAAAGCTATCGCAATTTCTTATTGATTATAAATTAATGGGTAGTTGAACATTTTACTACTCAATAAATGGGTAGAGATACGGAAGTCTCTGGATATCATCTCAAATCAGGTGACATCTGGAGACTTTCCGTATGTCATCGGCTTACAGAAACAGCCTTGGACGCATCAAAACCATAGCAACGGGGTTTTGGCCGTTGAGGCGGGCTGTAACGAATTATTCTCGCAAAAAAACCCGGTTTCTGGCCATCCGGGATTCCACTACTAAGAAAGAGTTGCGGAAACTTGATGTTATATTTTAGTTGTTGGTATATGGATTACCTAAATTTTAGCTAGATAACGGGTTGATTAGGAGAATGTTTACCAAAACCCATTTATAGCAATCATTTGCGTAAACGATATTAGAGGAGTAGGGAACATGGGTGACTCAGCCTTCGACGGGTTAGACGAAAAGAGCTTTTTTGACCGGGTACAAGCGAAATTTGTGGAAAAAGCACCTGATTTATCGCAATCTCTCAACATTGCGATTATCGGCAAGGTAAGTGCGGGCAAAAGTTCACTCATTAATGCTTTGTTGAAACTGAGCCGAAGAAAAGCTTTAGAAATTGCCAAGGTAGGAGCTGTTTCGGGCGTTACTAAAGATTTAACAATTTTAAAACTTGATGAAAAGGTTTATTTAATTGACTCACCAGGTCTTGACGATGTGCGTGCAGAGAATAGTGAAGTCACCAAGAATTTTTTGAGGCATATTGATGTTGGCATATTTGTAGTAACTGGTTCATCAGATGCTTCACAAAAGAAAACCCTAGATGACTTGAGGCAGCATTGTGATTCATTGTTTGTCGTTCTTAACAAAATTGATGAGTGGGATGATCTCGATCCAACGGTTGTAGACGATGTAGTCAATCAGTGGAAAAACGATTTAAAGGTAGACAAGATTTATCCAACTTGTACGAAGGGTTACGATCCTAAAAGCCGTAATCCCAAGATGGATATTAGAGGAGTTTTCCCACTACGCAGTGAGATCGAGGCATTTCTTGAAAAAAAAGGAAAAGACCTGCTGCTGGCAAGACACATGGCTGAAAAGCAGTCTTATGCAGTCAAAATAATTGCGGTAGCTTTGATAGCAGTGGCAGGTCAAGCATTGATTCCGGGCAGCGCAGTATTTATTACCGCAACCCAGGCAGTTGCCATAGGGTCTTTACATTACTTATACACTGGCAAACTTTTGTCTCCTCAAGCTGCGCTTGCTATTTTGCCAACATTTTTAGATGAAACAGTGACTTCCAGCCTCTTTTTGTTTGTTAAATCCTTTTTTCCACCTACAGGTATTTTTGATGTGGCGGCGGCTGGGGTTGCAGTTATTCTCACTCTTGCAGTATTGGCAACCGTTAATTATATTCTTTCTAGTGATGCTAAGCTTGAGCAGGAAGAGCTTCTACGTTCAAAATTTAGAAGCTACCATCAACAAGCTAAAGATGTGTTGAGGGATTTAGCATTGACTGACATACGCGATCTGCCTGGAGCGATAGTGCTTGTTAGCAAATTTTTGGGTGGTCTCTAGTTTCCGCCTACTCCAGCGCGAAGTGGTGGCACCCACTCCACCCCCATCAACGACTCCTAATATTCCTTGCCCTTTCCTAGAACTCTCCTCACAAGTTCCGCAAACTCTTTGCCTATAATTAAATTTAAAGATCCACTCCCAGCAGCGCTCAAAGGTGCGAGGAAATAAAGGGTCGAGCTATTTGATATGTCAAAACCAGGACGATCGGCACGAGGATCGGAATCGCCACTAGCAGTCCCCATTTGCCAAACCTAAGTTTTTGACCGTCGGATTTGAACAGGAAAATCACAGCGGCAATTCCCATAAGTATCCAGAGACCACCGAAACCCATGAAGACGGTATAGCCTGCATCTTGCATTTTTTTTGACCTTTAATAGTAGTCCATCTTTAAGGTTAGTTGCAGTTTGTTTCGAGTGACATCTTCTGATAGGCCGATCGAACTTACTAAATATGACTCATTTCGAGTTTGGTTGGCACCGGCCTTGACTTTCGCACTCGCTCCGCTGAGTTCGATCGCTCATAATAGTTGCTAAATCCGGCCTTCCCGTTAGCTTCAGCCGCCAGTCTGCCCAAATTCCGTACAGCCAATTGGCGATCGCCCCGATCGCTGGTAACTTAGTAACTGCATAAATCCATCCCATCCCTAAAATCTCGTAGGTGCGGCGAAAAACCTCCACATTTTTAATTGCCGTACCGTCGGGTAATATCGCGTGAATCCGGCCCATCGCCGTTTCGTAGTCGATTCCGCCGTGGGCCTCCGGGTTGTAGCCATCATCCGCGATATCCACAAACGACACTAAATCTCGCCCCGCGTCGCGTTTTTTCAAGAAATTAACCTCCCGCACGCACAGAGGACATTCACCGTCGTACAGCAACTCAATCTGCCAAGCAGGCGCAGCAGACGCGGGTGAGGGCGCAACAGATTCGGAAAACTCGGTTTTAGCAGCAGACATAGGGAAATATATTTTAATGTCGTCGATCGCACACAAACATTTTACAAGCATCAATAGTTATCAGGTGCGCCTTGGGTACTCCTAAAGCAGTTATTTGTGGTGTGAAAAATAGTCCCAAAGGTGAATCCAGTCTTGGCCACCCGCAAGCTATTATCATCAAGATGCCTTCTCGTGCCTTGCCGGAGACTGGCGCCGATCGCCCGATAGTCGAATATCCAACAATTCGAGGCAAAGCACCTGCCAAGCACAACTATTAAGTCGGCAACAAAATATAATAAAATTTGAAGTCTTAAACATCAGCTATTCGCCCAACCAGCAAATCGCCCAATCTAAAAGCAAAAATCTACATGAATGTCAGAGTCCGTCTAGCCCCCAGTCCCACCGGAAACCTACACATCGGTACCGCCAGAACCGCCGTATTCAACTGGCTGTTTGCCCGCAACCAAGGCGGCAAATTCATCCTGCGGGTAGAAGACACAGACGTAGAACGTTCTAAAAGCGAATACACCGATAACATCCTCGAAGGCCTCACCTGGCTGGGTATGGAGTGGGACGAAGGCCCGAGTTTTCAGTCCCAACGTCTGGAAATATACCGCCAAGCAGTCCAAACCCTTCTAGACAAAGGACTCGCCTACCGCTGCTACACCACGTCAGAAGAACTCGACGAAATGCGGGAAGCACAAAAAGCCAACAAACAAGCCCCCCGCTACGACAACCGGCACCGCAACTTGACAAGCAAACAGCGCGCAGCTTTTGAAGGCGAAGGGCGACAAGCTGTGATTCGGTTTATCATCGACGACGATCGCACGATCGCTTGGAACGACATGGTGCGCGACACCGTAACCTGGAAAGGTAGCGACCTCGGCGGCGATATGGTAATTGCCCGTGCATCCAGCGGCGGCGTCATCGGCCAACCCCTCTACAACCTCGCAGTAGTTGTCGATGACATCGACATGGGCATCACCCACGTCATCCGCGGCGAAGATCACATCGGCAATACTCCGAAACAAATATTGCTCTACGAAGCTTTGGGCGCGACAATCCCAGAATTTGCCCACACGCCGCTGATTTTAAACTCCCAAGGACAAAAGCTTTCTAAACGCGACGGCGTAACCTCGATTTCTGACTTCAAAGATATGGGCTACCTGCCCGAAGCTTTAGTTAATTACATGACTTTGCTCGGTTGGACTCCGCCGGATTCAACGCAGGAAATATTTACACTGTCGGAAGCAGCAGAATTATTTACATTCTATCGAGTCAACAAAGCCGGTGCAAAATTTGATTGGGATAAACTCAATTGGCTAAACAGTCAATATCTGCACAAAATGCCAGTGCCGCAATTGACAGATTTGCTGATACCTTATTGGTGGCAGAAAGGCGGTTATGAGTTTGACTTGGAGGCCGATCGCCCCTGGCTCGAACAAATAGCGGCTTTAATCGGCCCGAGTCTCGTTCGCTTAACCGATGCTGTGGATATGTGTAAGGTATTCTTCTCCACCACCGTGGAATACGAAGAAGAAGCACTCGCACAATTGCAGCAAACAGGGGCTGCACAGGCTTTACAAGCAGTTGTAGAAGCGATGGAAAGTCATTCATCCCTGACATCAGCGGAAGCTCAGAAAATCACTAAAAAGCTCAGTAAAGAGAAAAATCTTAACAAAGGGCTAATTATGCGATCGCTCAGAGCCGCTCTGACAGGTGCAATGCACGGCCCCGACCTGATAGAATCTTGGGTAATCCTTCACCAGCGAGGAACGGCTAAAACCCGTTTGCTTGATGCCATTAGCAACTTGAATTTGCCGGCTGTTGGTGTCGCGGACGAAACTTCTACCCCAGAACAACCAAAGGCAGAAACAGTCGCCGAAACTTCTGCTACAGAACAGTCAGCAGCGGAGGTTTCAAAAGTCGAAACACCGACTATTGAAACAATCGAAACCCCGGTTGTTGAACCATCAGCAGCAGAGGTTTCAGAAGTCGAAAAACTTGCGATCGAAACAGTCGAAACGCCGACTGTCGAACCAGCAGTGGAAGTTACAGCAGTCGAAATACCGACTTCAGAAACAGGCGAAGTGTCGGCTCTTGAACCAACCGACGGGGAGGTTGCAGCAGTCGAAATACCGGCTCTTGAAACAGTCGCAGCAGCAGTTGAAATACCTGCCGCCAACCAGCAAACAACTATTGCGAGTGGAGAAATGACTTCATCAAACGAACCAGAAACAACCGTTATCATCACCGAAATTCCTGCCGGAAATGAAGCAGACAGTTCAAGCGGTACAACAAAAGTCATAATTACCGAAGAACCGCCGAGTCAGGGCCAGCAGATCAAAGAACAAATTATCTCAATTTTGTCCGAGTTTCCCGCTTACATCGGCAGCTTTTACGAACAGTACAAAAGTCCCTTGACTGTTATCGGTGTAATTGTAGCCTCGATTGTCTCTTTGAAAGTGCTTTTGGGCGTAATAGACGAACTCAACGACATCCCCCTGCTAGCACCCACATTCGAGCTAATTGGTATCGGATACACCGTGTGGTTTGTCTACCGCTATTTGCTGCGATCGTCCAACCGGCAACAATTAGGTCAAGAAATTCAAGCATTGAAAGAACAAGTTTTCGGCAAAAAGTCCTAAACTTTTGGTGGTAATTTGTTGAATTTGTGCCCGACACTGATAACTTTAAATAAGTTGTTAGTGTCGGGTTTTTAAATGACTAATGACTGTTGACTGTTGACTGTTGACTGATGACTGTTGACTGTTAACTGTTGACTGATGACTAATGACTGTTGACTAATGACTAATGACTAATGACTAATGACTAATGACTAATGACTAATGACTAATGACTAATGACTAATGACTAATGACTGATGACTAATGACTAATGACTAATGACTGATGACTAATGACTAATGACTAATGACTAATGACTAATGACTAAACCCCAGTCGCAGTAAAAGCCGCCCAATAATAAGGATTAGCAAAAGGATAGGGTTTGCGGTTGCGGATTTGCTGCAAAGAAGCCTCCGCAATCAGGCGAGAACTTTGAGAAAGCCGATCGAACATTTGCGAAATTTGAGGTTGAAAATCCGCCAGCAACACCTCCAATTCCTCGCTAGTCAAATCCCGCAGCCACCTTTGAGCGTCCCCCAGCGCGATCGCCACATCTCCCACCTGCAACCGAGAAAACCGTCCCAGATTTTCATAAAACTTGCTCGTCAGCAGCAGCGTAGAAACATCGTTAACCTTCCAAAGACTGCTAACCACACTAGACGTGCCAGCATACAACAAACCCGCCGACAAACCCACAAAATCTCCTCCAGCACCGCTAACTCCGCCAGCGGCAATTTCGCAACCCGATAAAGTAACTAAAAAATATTGCCGAAAATCCAGATTAAAAATTTCCTCCAAACTCAGAGAATCATTCCTCAAAAACACTGCGGATTTCAGTGGCCAAGCCAAATTAAGCAAACTCAAACAAGCAAAGTGAGCGCATTTTTTATGCTGCAACTGCCCTATTTGCTGGGGCGAATTCCCATTATTAGCAGACATTTCTGGGGAAAAAGCCTCTTTAATTGCCGGCTTATGGCGCACAACTTCTGTACTGGCAAAATACTGGGAAATAGTGCCGATTTCAATGTTGCTGTAGAACGCATCTCTGGTGAAAGTTGGAATTGCCAAAAGCTGCTGCAAACCGGGTTTGTACCGACCAAGAGCCGCTCCGTGTTCACTTTGTCTCAACAGCAATAGCTGACAGCTAGGAGCATAGCGAATTCCTCCGGGAAATCGATCGATCAAATAAGCAGCAGGCGCTGCAACGTCGCCAAAAGACGAACTTTGAGAAAAATCCGAAAGGCTGTAGGTTTCCACATCAAAACCGCTGCGATCGCTCCACCCAGACCTAAAAATTCCCCCACCGTCATCAAACCCGTCTCTCCCCGCCAAAGGCAAAGCGTGGAGTGGCAAAGCGTGCAAAAATCGGTGCGGCACAAAAATCAGCCGATCGCAATTGTCGGGAATCAGCGCCACCACTCGATCGATTTCCAGCATCGTAGCCAAGCGTTTGAGGCGAGTCTGGAGATGATTGATCCAGCGACCTTTTTGTTCAGAATAAGCGGTGAGGTACTCCTGGCCCCAACTTTCGGCAGCCAAAGCATTTTCCGGCGAACACAGGTGAACGGCCGGATATTGTGCACTTTTTACCACCACAAAAGCAACCAGCAACTCCCCCAAACTCGCCCACACCACAGCAGCACAATTGTCATCAGGCAACAATTGGCGAATTTGCTCGAAAGCGATCGGTTCAACTTTGTGAGCTAGGCTGAAGAAAGGGTCATTTGCCTGCACCTCCCGCGCAATCAACCTATCAAACTGCTTCCACAATTGATTTAAGTGCATGAAGTCCGAGTTCGGCAGCAGAGAACCGCTGCTCAAACCTTGGCTATCGCCCTCAGAAATCAAGGTCGTGTTCGGCTCAGGTTCTCCCTGTTCTTGGTGCCGCTGTTCCCCCGCTATTTCCAGTTGCAGCGACTCCAACTGGCTTCGCACCCCTGCGGGAATTTCGGCTTTCGGAGTCAAGTGGCATTTAACCAGCAGTTCTACCAAATTCCGATTTTTGTGGCGTTCGGCGTATTCCAGAGCCTTAGCGTAATATTCAGGTTGGGTGGTACCGAGTTCCAGGCAAACTTGCACCAGGCATTTATAGAGTCCAGCCCAGGTGCGGGTTAATTTGACTTTTGGGGTACTCGTCTGATCGCCAAAATCGACTGTATCAACCCCAACTTCGCTACGCAAGAATTCCACAGTATCGACAGCAGCAGTAAAAACCCCGTAGGCGCGAAGCAAGTCGCCTCGAACTCGGTAAGCTTGACCCAAATAAAATAAAATTTCAGCCCAGCGGTGGGGATAGGTTTCGCGAGTGTAGACTTGGGTGGCGTTGTGATAGCAGCCGATCGCGCTTTCCATGTGGGACAAGTTTTCCCCCTCGGTCAGTTGCGAATAAGCCCTGCCGAGATAAATTTGCAGCATGGCCCAGCGGTTGGGATATGCCTGCCTGGTGTAGACTTCGCCCGCATTTTGATAGCAGGCGATCGCGCTTTTGAGGTTGCGGTTTTTTTCCCCTTTCAGGTGTTCGCAGAAAGCGCGGCCGAGGTAGGCACACAGCATTGCCCAACGTTCGGGAGTTTTTTGGCGGTTGCAAAACAGCAAAGCATTTTGATAGCAGGCGATCGCCATTTCCATATTTTCGGCTTTTTCCCCTTTCACCCGCCGACTGTAGATCCTACCGAGGTAAGTTTGGATCGAAGCCCAGGCTTCGGGAAATTTGATGCGGGTGTAGACTTGTAAAGCATTTTGATAGCAGAGGAGCGCCATTTCCAGATTTTCCACCGGATCGCCTTTGATGCGATCGACAAACACCCGGCCCAAATTCCTTTGAGTCGTCGCCCACTGCAGCGGAAAAGCTTCCCGAGTCCGCACCTGCAAAGCTCTCTGATAGCACGTAACCGCGTATTCGAGATTTTCAGCTCGGTTGCCCTGCAGCAACTCGCAGTAAGCATTTGCCAAATTATTTTGAGTTGTGGCCCAACGCCGGGGAAACACCTTGCGGTTGTAGACTTGCAAAGCATTGTGGTAGCAAGCGACTGCCAGTTCCAGATTTTGGGCTCGGTTGCCCCGCAGCCGGCGGCTGTAAGCACGGCCGAGATTGTTTTGAGTGCTCGCCCACTCTTCCCCGAAAGCCTCGCGGCTGCGAACTCGCAGGGCATTTTCAAAGCAGGCGATCGCCTGTTCTAGATTGTCTGCCGGATCTCCCCTGAGACGCTCGCTGTAAGCGTTGCCCAGATTATTTTGCAGCGTCGCCCACTGTTCCGGGTACTGTTCGGGCGTGCGTACTTGTAGGGCATTTTCAAAGCAAGCGATGGCCTGTTCGATATTTTGAGCCTTATCACCTCTGGGGCGATCGGTGTAAGCGTTGCCCAGATTGTTTTGCATCACCGCCCATTCTTGGGGAAAGTCTTTGCGGGTAAACACCTTAGCAACTGTTTCGTAACCGGCAATTTCGATTTCCAAGTTATGAGCCTTGCTGCCGAGGGGAAACCGCCCAATTTTGTTGCTCAGATTGCCGATTAAGGCTGCAATGCGCCTAGTCTCTGATTCTTTGGCAGCAGAGAACACCAAATTGGCCCAGTGGCGCAGCAGTTCTGCGAAATTCTGGTCGAGTTTGTCTAAATTGTTTCTCAGCAGCGAGTACAGGTGCTGCGAATCAGCGTCGCGCGCGACTGCTTGCAATACTTCTGCTAAAAAAGCCAGATATGCTGCTCCGGTTGCAGGCAATTTATAATTCCCCTTTGCAGATTCTAAGGGTGCGATCGCCCTTTGGAAAAATTTTGCAGCTTTCAGCAAGCTTTCTCGCGTCAGTGCCACTTCTTCTAAATAAAGCGTTTGCACGAACTCAAAGTCGATCGACTTTGGGTTCGTCCTCAAAATCAAATCTATTCCTGAGTCCCCAGGATTTTCCAGCAGCGCTTGGAGCATATTAACATCAGTTTTGCGACGCTGTTCGTCCATCGTGCATTCCGCCAAACTATTAACCATAGGAGCGCTGCTTCCCTGCAACCAAGTGAACTACCCACCCCTAAATCGTAGTACCGAATATAGTAGGGGCTTCTGTACTCATAGGCGAGTACCAAAGCGGAGACTTTCGTCCCAGCTTTGGTCTTACCTCGCATCCTAAAGCAGAAACGGCTGAACCTTCCGCCTTTAGTATTTTGATACCTTCTGCTTTCATCTTTATCGCTGCGTTCCCCTCCCGATCGCGATCGGTAGCACAGTTAGGACAAGTCCATTCCCTCATATCTAATGGCATCTCCGTCATTTGATGGAAACAATTAGAACAGAGTTTGGAACGGGAAACCCCTCTATCAATCTCGACTAAGTTTCCGCTTTTGCGTTCCCACTTGTAGGCTAAGAAGTTGGTAAAACTTTCCCAAACCTCCTCTGATATTGCTTTCGCCAACTTGGAATTGCGAATTATGTCCCAGAAATGAAATTTTTCTACTATGACCGCGAGGCGATCGCTGACCAACTTATAACTAAGTTTATGAAGAAGAAAGTCTTGCCACGAATTTCTCAACCGTTCGCATACCTTGGTCACAGCTTTTCTATATTTGTATTCAGAATTACTTCTTTTCTGCAAGTCTGTTAACTTTTGCTGCTTGCGCTTCAAGTTCTTCTCGTGCTTGGCCAAATGCTTAGCATTAAAGTCATATTTAGATACTTTTTCATTATCGGGGACAATAGCAAAGTATTTCAATCCTAAATCACTGCCCGCAATCCTACCTTTTTTTGTTGTCTGGTTCTCAGCTTTAATTTCAGTCAGTATAGATGCAAGATATAGCAATCCTAAATGATTTGTGTAATTCTTGTAGGGGCAAAACCCACGCCCGGTTGCCCCGCCTTGGCTGGGGTAGGCACGGGGAGTAGGGGTAGCACTAACCCTACATATTTTTACAACTGATTTAGGATTGCTATATTTCCCTGAATATTTTTTACTAATAATTGAATTATGAATTTTACCCTCACTTAATCTATATCTATTTATTTTGGGTTGACTTATTTCCCTATACCGGAAAATCCTAGTCCCCTCTACAAAATTAACGTTTTCAGGATACTGAAATGACTGTTTTTTATCGGGAAATGGAAACTTATAAAACCCAGCAAATCCATCAAGAACAGATTTATAGGCAGTGGTTAACTTGAGCGTAGTAAACTGCAAAATTTTGCTATAAAACTCACCTAACCATCGACTTTTATCGATTTTTTTGAGAGTAGGTAAAAGTTTGTTTAGCCCAGAGCAGCCAAGTCCTTTACCAGTTTTTTTATAAACTTCAATTGATTTATTTAGACCATAATTAGACCACCAACGCGCACACCCAAAATTTGAAGCTACTTGTATTTGTTGATTTTGGGTAGGATACAAACGAACTTGGATAGCCTTGTGTAGCAATCAACATCACCTCCTTGGTTCTTCTATTCTCTCACAATATACAGTTGATGAACAAAGCATTACGAAAAAATTTTGTGACGAAGATTACATATTTTCTCTCTTGAAAGCGATACGCAAAAATACTTGAGGATGCAATCGTCCTCACCTGCCCTTCCCACTAAGCTGTGGAGCATTTAAACCAGTAACGAGGCTAGTAGGGTGCGTCAGCTATAACCCTTACGCTGAAACGGAAAACCTTAGATGCTGACGCACCTTACGCAAGCCCTTTAAATGCCGAACAGCTTATAACGGTACTCGGTTTAGTGGGAAGGGCGCGAAATAGTTAAACCAGGATTCACCAGTACCAACAGATACGCAGATAGCGAAACTAGCACCTACGATCGCTAATAGTATGATTTTGCGCGTGGCTCTTGAGTAAAATCCCGGTTAAAGGCGCCGTCACCCTGTGGGGGCGGGTTTCACAGGCCTTTCTAAAATTGACAAACCCGCCCCCACAGACTTGCAGCGGGACGGGTTTACTTTTACCCCGATCGGACTTAGGCTAAGGAATGAGAATTAAATAAAATCCACTTTTCCTGTTTGTTGTGGGATGGGCGTCCCGCCCGTCCTTTCTGGGCGGGCGGGACGCCCATCCCACAAGAAAAAAGGGAAATTATTTAATTGACGATCCTAAGAAACCGGGTTTCTGGGAAACTATGGGGTTTGGTAACGAGAAATCTCGAAAGAAACCCGGTTTCTGAGGAAGAGTGTGTCTTGGACTAAGTGAGTTATCTAGGATATGGCGCGACTTTCAGCGCTACAGCTAACAAAAATCAACTCAGTAGATTTTACTGTACCGCTTGAGAGCGCAACGCTGACTCCACTGCCTGCAGAGCTCGATCGACTTCAGCAGCAGTGACAATCAGCGGCGGGACAAACCTCAGCACTTTCGGCCCTGCAGGAACCAACAAAACTCCTGCAGCGATGGCAGATTTGACGATATCAGCGGATGTAAGTTCGATGTCAGCTTGCAATTCCATCCCGACAATCAAACCCCAGCCGCGCACTTCGGCAATTAAATGCGGATATGTGGCCGCCAACTTGTTGAGGCCTGCTTTCAACTGTTCCCCGCGCTGCTGCACGTTTTCTAGAAGGTTTTCCCCTTCTAAAGTTTGGCAAACGCACAAAGCGACAGCGCAAGCAAAAGGATTGCCGCCGAAAGTGCTGGCGTGACTTCCCGGTTCAAATACATCACAGGCAGATTTGCACAGCATAGCGCCGATCGGGATACCGCCGCCCAATCCTTTCGCAGACGTAAAGATATCCGGTTCAATGCCGAGGTTTTCGTAGCCCCAGTATTTGCCGCTGCGTCCCATCCCGACTTGCACTTCGTCGAGAATGAGCAAAATGCCTTTTTCGTCGCAAATTTCCCGAATGCGCTGGAAGTAGGCGATATCTCCGGGGCGAACTCCGCCTTCGCCTTGCAGCGCTTCCAGCATAATTGCAGCTACTTGGCGTTCGTCTTTGTCGAGTTGCTCGATCGCCGTTTCGATCGCACTAATATCGTTGTAGGGCACATAGTGAAATCCCGGCACCAAGGGACTAAAACCCTTCTGATATTTAGGCTGTCCCGTGGCCGTAATTGTCGCCAAAGTCCGCCCGTGGAAACTAGCAACGGCGGTAATGATTGTCGGATTCGAGATATTTAATTTTTCGTGGGCGTACTTGCGGGCGAGTTTAATTGCCGCTTCATTAGCTTCCGCGCCGGAGTTGCAAAAGAAGGCTCTGTCCCCGCAAGAATGGTCTACAAGCCACTTCGCCAGCTCGCCCTGTACGGGGATGTAATAAAGGTTAGAAACATGGTGCAGGGTCTGAATTTGCTGAGTTACCGCTGCAATCATTGCCGGGTGGGCGTGTCCCAGAGTGCAGGTAGCAATACCCGCGACAAAATCGAGATATTCGCGGCCCTCGGTATCCCAAACGCGGCAGCCGAGGCCTCGTTCTAGGGCGATCGCAAAACGCCCGTAAGTTGTCATTACATAGCTGTCGAAGCTCTCAGAACTGAAGAGACTGGCTTCGGCTTGCACGCTTGGTTCTTTTAATAAGGTTTCTGGACTCACGAATCGCTCCTTAATACATAATATGCAGACCTCGATTGTACGGTAAAAATCCAGGTTAGCGGTGCAGGCTGTTAGTTTTGTCATAAAATCATAACAGTAACAACAATTAATCCCTCACAAATCTACTGATGAGTTATTACATTTCTCCTAACTTTCTCGATAAAGTTGCGGTGCACGTCACTAAAAACTTTTTAAATTTGCCCGGAGTAAGAGTCCCCCTAATTTTAGGAATTCACGGCCGCAAAGGAGAAGGCAAAACTTTTCAAACCGAACTGGTTTTTCGGCGGATGGGCTTTGAACCGGTGATGATATCTGGTGGGGAATTAGAAAGCCCGGATGCAGGAGATCCGGCGCGTTTAATTCGCTTGCGCTACCGGGAAGCTGCGGAGCAAATTAGGGTGCGGGGTGAGATGTGCGCCATCTTTATTAACGATTTGGATGCTGGTGCTGGCAGGTTTGATACGACTACTCAATATACTGTCAATACTCAGATGGTCAATGCCACTCTGATGAATATTGCTGATAATCCAACTAATGTGCAGTTACCAGGAAGTTATGACAGCACGCCGCTGCACCGAGTGCCAATTATTGTCACGGGAAATGATTTTTCTACGCTTTACGCGCCCCTGATTCGCGACGGGCGGATGGAAAAGTTTTATTGGGAACCCAGCCGCGATGATAAAATTGGCATTGTTGGGGGAATTTTTGAGTCGGACAAATTGTCAAAAACCGATATTGTGGCGTTAGTCGATAATTTTGCAGATCAGGCGATCGACTTTTTTAGTGCTTTGCGATCGCGCATTTATGACGAACAAATCCGCGAATTCATTCATAAAGTAGGAATCGAGAGAGTTTCCAAGCGTTTGGTAAACAGTTTGGAAGCAGCCCCAGATTTCCATAACCCGAATTTCAGCCTCGCTCATTTATTAGAAATGGGCAGTTTGATGGTGGGCCAACAAAAGCGGATTAAGGAAATGCGCTTAGTAGATGAATACAACCAATCGCGGCTGTTTAACGTTCAAGGAAACCCCAATCCTCCTGCTGCTGCGCCCACGCAAAGTGAATTAAACGACCCGTCATCCAAATATTATAAGGCTTACGTTGAGCCAAGTTCTGAAGCGGGTAACGGTCATGCGGCGCGGCTGAGTTCCGAGGTATTGGAACAAGTAAAGCAGTTGTTAGCAAGAGGCTGCAAAATTGGCATGGAATATGCAGATAATCGCCGATTTAAAACTGGTTCTTGGCAAAGTTGCGCGACGATTAAAACTGCACAGGAAAAAGATGTGGTTGCATCTTTAGAAACTTGTTTGGCGGAACACGGCGGCGAATACGTCCGGCTGATTGGTATCGATCCAAAAGTCAAGCGACGGGTAGTTGAAACAATTATTCAGCGGCCGAATGGTTAAAGTTAAAGCAGTCCGCCAGGGAATGAATTCCCTGTCTAATAGCTAAAGTCCTCGCTATGAGGACTAATGAGTTTAAAAAGTTTTATTCTCATATCATGTCCGATCGAGCGATCGCGATTTTTGTAGGGGCGGGTTCACCAACAATACCTGCCAATAATTGACCATCTCAAAAACCCGCCCCGACCGGGATATTATGGTTAATCGATCGGACATGATATAATGAGTTTAAAAATTTTTATTCTCAGTCCTCTTGAGAGGACTTTAGCTTTGAGGCAGGGGTTGAAACCCCTGTCGGACTGTCGGACTATCGGTTTAATGTTAAGTTGAAACCAATCAACACTGTTGTGTCCCTACAGGCAATATCTTCTTTATCTTGCCCTAAACTACTGGACAGATAGAGATGATGCAAACCAGCGGCGAATTAGCTTTACAAGTTAAAGTAGGGTGCTCTGCGGCGCACCTTACAAATTTAAATTAAATTCTGCAAAAATTTATCAAAAGTTGCCCGATCGGGCATAGCACCTTGAGCACCCACTTTAGTTGTGCACAGAGCGCCCGCTGCTGCGCCCCACCGCACCGCCTCTGACAAGGACAGACCGGCATCTAATGCGGAGGCTAACCCGCCGTTAAAAGCATCGCCCGCAGCCACAGTGTCGATCGCCTCCACAGCAAAAGCCGGTACAAAAAAGGTTTCATCCGCCGTAACAGCAACAGCCCCGCGATCGCCCAATTTGACAATAACATTCTTGACACCACGCTCCTGCAAGTGTTTGGCAGCTACAATCGCTGTTTCCGTGTCATTCACCCGAAAACCGACTAACTGGCCCGCTTCCACTTCATTCGGCGTGATAATGTCAATTAGCGGATAAAGTTCGATCGGCAAATCCGCCCTAGCCGGTGCTGGATCGAGAATAACTCGCACCCCCGCTTGACGAGCAGCTTTCGCAGCTTTTTGGACAACTTCCAGGGGAATTTCTAACTGTAACAGCAAAGATGTAGCTCCTGTTAAAAGTTTTTTGAGACGTTCTATATCTGCTTCACCAACATTGTTATTCGCGCCCGGAATCACAATAATATTATTTTGACCTGTCTCGTCTACGGCGATAATTGCCACCCCTGAATGAGTGTTTTGGTCTATTAATACATTGTCTGTACTTAAACCATAAGATTGTAAATTTGTCAATAATTCCTCAGCAAATTTATCGTTGCCGACGCGGCCGATGATGTGGGTGGAAGTGCCCAGACGGGCGGCGGCAACTGCTTGATTTGCTCCTTTGCCGCCACCGGCTGTGAAAAAATTGCTACCGATGATAGTTTCCCCTGGCTGTGGCAACCGGGGAGTTTTTGCTGCTAGGTCGATGTTGATACTGCCGAATACGATAATGGTCATAAATTATTCAATTTGTTAATTGATAAGCTGTAACGCATTTAATTTGTAAGCTACTTTTTACTTAAACTCTTGTGGGGCGGGCAGGATAGCGCGGGGCGATCAAGTTTCAATTTAAATGCCAAATAGTTTAATTGATAATTGGTAATTGGTAATTCTCCCACTCTCCCATTCTCCCCCTCTCCCTCCTGGGCTGTTTCATTCTCACCAAAAACATGAATTCTGTAGGGGTAGTGCCCCCGTGCCTACCCCGACCTAGACGATTTCGGCAGATCAGATCAACAGGGCCGGCACGGGGGCACGGCCCCTACCGATAATGAAATAGCCCTGCCTCTCCCACTCTCCCTCTCTTCCTTAAGACGTGCTAGAACAGTTATGGTCTCCACAGGTCAATTCAATGGCTGCAATTACTCTCGATCGCAATCCCTGTGTCCTGCTAGTTGAAACAGACGAAGTTCTCGCCGGACACTTGAGTCTCGACTTAAAATCCTCCGGCTACGAACCGGTAGTGGCTTCTAATACCGCCACGGGCCAACATTTAGCTCATGATTTGCAGCCAGCTTTGATTGTAATCGATCGAATACTTGGCCCTGAGTCGGGGCTGTCACTGTGTTCTTACCTCAGAAGTATTGGCAATCGGGCGCCGGTGCTGCTATTGGTCGGTCGTGATACAGTGGACGATCGCGTAGCTTGTCTGGAAGCTGGGGCGGACGATTATTTTCTCAAACCTTACCGCACTGAGGAGTTTTTGCAGTTGGTGCGCTTGTATTTGCAGCCGGATAACACCAGCAACGAACAATTGAGGTTTGGCGATTTAGTTTTGGATTTGGCCTCTAGGCGGGCCTTACGCAATGGACGGGCGATCGACCTGACGATGAAAGAATATGAGCTGCTAAAGTATTTGATGGAACATCCCCGCGAGGTTTTGACTCGGGAACAAATTCTGGAAAATGTTTGGGGTTACGACTTTTTGGGTGAGTCGAATGTAATTGAGGTTTATATCCGCTATCTGCGGCTCAAGATTGAAGATGAGGGCGAAAAGCGCTTGATTCAGACGGTGCGCGGTGTTGGCTATGTGATGCGGGAAGCTTGAAGAAGTCATTAGTCATCAGTCATCAGTCATTAGTCATTAGTCAGTTGTCAGTGGTCATTAGTCAACAATGCCCATGCCCCATGCCCCATGCCCCATGCCCCATGCCCTATGCCCAATCTAAAATCTAAAATCTAAAATCATTATGAATTATTTAACTAATTTGCTCGGTATTGGAGTAAGTATATTTTTGCTGGGATGTTCGCCGACTTTACCGATCGCGAATGCTGGTGCTACTGGTATTTTGGCGGCTGAGTCTCCTACGGCGACTACATCGGGTCAAGTGCTGCCTGTTTCTGCTAGAGCTCGGATAGGCGATCGCCCAATCGAACTCGAAGTCGCGAAAACACCGGAACAGCAGGCTATGGGTTTAATGTACAGAACTTCTTTGCCGGATGACAGAGGAATGCTGTTTGAGTTTAAACCGGCGCGGCGGGTCAATTTTTGGATGAAAAATTGCAAGATTTCTCTGGATATGATTTTTCTGCGAGATGGGGTGGTTGAGGCAATACAAGTTTCTGCACCTCCTTGTACTGAAGATCCTTGTCCTACCTACGGGCCCGATACAGTTGTCGATCGAGTTATTGAACTCCGGGGCGGGCGAGCTGCTGAACTCGGTGTCAAAAAGGGCGATCGTATTGAAATCGAGTTTTTCCAGTAAAACTTCGGACTGTTTCAGTAAAACCGGCAAAAAGACACCATCCCCCGGTTTCCATCGCCCAGAGAGCCCCCTGCCTGCGGAATACCCAAGAAAATTTAGAAACTTTACAAAAATTGATAAAATCTATTAGAATATTAATGTAAGATTCAGTACAAACACCGGAAGATTTGCTACGATGTCGATCTCAGTCAGTCAGGACTTGAGCTTGTTTCCGGAAGCTGTAGATTGTTGGTCGCAGGTATCAGACGAGTCAGCGACTCGTTACCAATCCTGAGAGACGATACTCAGCCTCAAGGTGTAGCAACACGAAAAGAAATTCTCTGGAAGTTCTGGCGATCGAGCTAAATCTACTAAACCTATCTAAAGTAATATGCTACGAGCCAAGTTAATTGGCGGTAATTGGCAAACTTAACTTCTGGTAGTAGTTTCAGGTTTGATCGAAATATCTAACTAATTTTGCCGAAGTAGTTTTGCGGATTCTGCATTTCGGCAGATGAAGTTAAACTCTGAACTTGGTTTAGTAGTTTTAGGTAGCAGAATTTATTCTGATTCGCGCTGCAGAGATGCCGAGGTATTCAGTTTAGGTTCGATCGCGATTACCAGTCGATCGGGCCGACATCAGCAAAATTGCAAAACCTTTCACTTTTTGGGAAAGGTTAGCTTGTGCGCTCGCACTCAGCATTACGTTTGGCAGTTCAACCGCTAATAGCATTTTAAAAGCTATCGACGGTAACAAGACAAATTTAAAACTGGCTTATTACTCATCAAAAACATCAGGTTCACATCAGAAAATGGTGTCCTATACTTAGAGGTGAAATCACATGGCACCCGCTACATACACTAGATTAATTCGATTTTTACAAGAAGATTTGGCAATTTCTCCCGCGTCAATTGCTGTCGCCGAACGTGGCGGTGACAAACAGCGCCAGCGCGATAAAGACCCGAATTCCTTGCCGATGGTTCTGTGGCAATACGGTTTAGTCACTCTCGAACAGTTGGATAAAATCTTTGATTGGTTATCCGAAGCATACTAAAAGGATTTTAGATTTTAGAGAGTATCAAAAA
This sequence comes from Microcoleus sp. D2_18a_B4, assembly GCF_036702475.1. Taxonomy (NCBI): domain Bacteria; kingdom Bacillati; phylum Cyanobacteriota; class Cyanophyceae; order Oscillatoriales; family Microcoleaceae; genus Microcoleus; species Microcoleus sp. D2_18a_B4. The sequence goes on along the minus strand of NZ_JAUBTL010000026.1, from coordinate 48,540 downwards.
TCCAAAATCTAAAATCCTTTAACAACTGAGATTAGGATTCAGCCAAGAATTTGGCAGCAGCGGCAACGCCGGCACCAGGAGTGTAGCCTTCATGACCCAATTCTCGCAACACGACTTCTAAAGAGGAAATTGCTGCTAGAATATCGCGATCGCACACAAAGCCCAAATGACCGATTCGGAAGATTTTACCTTTCAAATGGTCTTGTCCGTCGGCGAGAGCAATGTCAAATCTCTTTCTCATCAAAGTCCGCACTTTTTGAGCATCTACGGATGCTGGCGGCATAACCGAAGTAATCGCAGGGCTGGCGGCATCATCAGCCGCAAACAACGGCAAACCTAAAGCTTTTACAGCAGCGCGAGTAGTTGTCATTAAGCGTTTGTGCCGCGCGAAAACATTTTCCAACCCTTCTGTTTTCATCATCTGCAGCGATGCTTGCAGGGCAAAAAACATATTGACAGGGGGAGTAAAAGGAGTGGTATTTTTGGCAGCGTCTTTGCTATATTTGCCCAAATCCAAATAATAGCGGGGCAGTTTCGCAGTTTTGTAAGCTTCCCAAGCTTTGGGACTGACGGCCACAAAACCCAAACCTGGGGGAATCATGTAAGCTTTCTGAGAACCCGAAGCAATGACATCGATGCCCCAAGCGTCCATCGGAATATTGACAGCGCCTAAGCTAGTGACAGCATCGACCATAATTAAAGCTTCACCGTGTGCTTTAACGTGGCGGTTGATGGTTTCGAGGTCGTTGAGGACGCCGGTGGAGGTTTCCGAGTGGGTGAGGATGACAGCTTTGATTTGCTTGTCTTTATCTGCTTCGAGTTTTTCGCGGAAGTTTTCGGGGTCTAAAGGTTGGCCCCACTCGGCTTTAATAATTTCGGCGTTTAAACCGTAAGCTTCGGCAACTTCTGCCCAGCGTTCGCCAAATTTGCCGTTGGTGCCGACTAAAACTCGATCGCCCGCACTCAAGAAATTAATTATCCCAGCTTCCATCGCGCCGGTACCAGAAACCGTTAAACTCAGCACGTCACTTTTAGTTTGGTGCAGCCATTTCAAATTTTCGGTACATTCTGCAAAAATCCCGTCAAATTCCTTGCTGCGGTGGCCCATCGGGTGTTTTGCCATCGCTAACAATGCCGCTTCAGGTACCGGCGTCGGGCCGGGAATCATCAGCATTAATTTGTTGTCCATGATATTGTCCTAAGTTTTTCTGTGGGAGTTATATAGAATAAATCAAATAGCTGGTAAAAGTATAGTCATTTATAGGCATGGGAGGCTTCAGGTCCCTCCCCATTCACTTTTACTTTGAGCGGATTGACCCGCCTCGGCTGAACTACGCAGCTCCCTATCCCATTGCTGAACGCATTTGGGATTGCTTTTCTGAGAATGTTGTACGAAGCATTCACATCAGAATTAATTAACTGACCGGTCGATGTTTTGTACAAACCTCGCTTGATCCGTTTACCAGTGAACACAGGCTCTTTTTCGGTTTTTCCATAAACAGGAATTGGATCTAAACCCAGAAAACTGGAGCGGGATGTGTAGGATTCTTCCTGCACAATTACTGTGATTCCCACCAAGCGAGCTTTGTATTCTAACATCTCAATTAATCGAGAGTGAGGAATACTGACAAAATTTTGGTTGGTTTGTTTACCTAGATTGATATCGGTTTTCCACTGTGCATTTTTGCCGATGACCAGCGTTCCAATTTGGTTCACTACCAAATGGTCAACAATCACGCGACTAGCATGATGCAAGTAATTATCAACTTTTTGATGGCGACAACGAGTTAAGCGCTGAATCCGGGGTGACGTTTTGCGATTCCCTTTTAACTGGGATTGTAATCGGGATTTGCGTTTGTTGTAGAACTGGTTAATCGATTTTAATGGTCGCCCGTTAATCAACAAAGGGATAAATCCCGGCTGATTTGAAGTTAACGCCACTAAATTATCCAGTCCTAAATCAATACTAGCTACAGAGTTGGCATTGCCAAGGGTGGACTCCGCTTCATCATAAATCACCTCAATTACATAGGAATCACATTTCGGAACCAGCCTAACTTGACAAATCTGGTTGGGATTGAGTTGGGTTTTAATTGAAAGTTCAGTGCCGGAAAGTTTAATGATTCCTTTCTTCAACTGTTTGCTGCTAATTGCTTGAATCGTGTAAACGAGAAGGTTTCGCCCTTTAGTCTTATCTTTGTACTTTGGCAATTTTGGGCTACCAGTGAATTTTGAAGAGTCAGCTTTGTAAGCTTTAACGGCTTCAAAAAACGATTTCCAATTCTTGTCTAGCACCATCAAGATTTGCTGACTTACTTTAGCAGGCAAAGCCTTATATGCTTCGTGAGACTTCATCAATCGGTTCATTTCGTTATAAATGACATAACCCCATCCATAAATAAAGCTCTGACGAATGACGTAATTGGCGGCATTGTAGAGATTTTTGGACTTGAAAGCTAGTTCGTCTATTTGGGCGAAACGGTGTGACGTCGATTTAATGATGTGCCTCTGTGTTAGTTGCATTTGAGACTTGCGTTTTTTGGGCTATGCGTATTCCTTGTTCAACACTCAAAATAATAGAATACCATTATTGTTTATAATTGCTTATAAACTCAATGAAGTTTTACAATACGATACGTCACGTCGCTACTCTAACTTTTTTAACTTTTAACTCCCTTGTGGTTAATTTCATTTAGAGACCAGCGATGTTCTACCGCTAAGTTCGATCGCTCGCAGCTTTGTTCTAATTGCTTTTGAATGGCAAGGGCTTTACGCAGTGTAATAATAAGTTGGTGCACTTGTTGCTGCTGCGGCGATTGTGGACTGACAGCAAACATCGTTTTGCGTTCTAACAATTGAAGTAGCAATTCATAATGAATGTACGAAGGAAGGGGGATTGGCTCCATGAAAGCTAATATACCTCAGCGAACCGATACCCCATTGCAATTGCATGAGGCATCACGGTGAACATTAGATGCCCGATTTTTTATTTGTTTTCTAACCGTACAATAACCCCTGCTTTGCCGATCGAATATTCGGGGCTGGGTGCGTTGGACACGCTAAATCTTGCGATCGACAGGCTTACAGAATAGATTTAATTGCTTTCTGGCAAAATATTTCTATGCAATATAGCTTTCAGTGCTATTTCTTTTTTACAGTAGCGCTTGAGTCGATGCAGGCTAGAAATTCTCATTATTTACCTACTTAATCACTTTTTATCAGAATTAAGGGTGGTTTGTCAAGCGGTCTCGCCTTTCACAGGCTGGGAGGGCGATCGGCAAGGGAGGCTAAAGCCGCACCTGGATCGGGCTGCTTGACCAGAGATTCGCCGATGAGGACGGCTTCGGCTCCGGCGCTGGCAAGTTTAGCTAGGTCGTCGGGAGTGTGGATTCCTGACTCGCTGACGATGAGGATGCCTTTTGCTTGGATTTCGGTTTGGCGGGAGGCTAATAGTTGACCGGTAGTTTCTAGGCTGACGGAAAAGTCTGCTAGGTTGCGGTTGTTGATGCCGATCAGGTTAACGCCTTGTAGGGTTAATACTCGATCGAGTTCTTCGAGAGTGTGAACTTCTATTAAAGCTGTCATGCCCAATGTCTTGACAATTTTCACAAAGTATTGTAAGTCTTTGTCAGATAGAATAGCTGCGATTAACAATACAGCATCGGCGCCGTGAATCCGGGCGAGATAAATTTGGTAGGGATAGATAATAAACTCTTTGCAAAGTAAGGGTAAATCGACGGCGGCACGGATTTTAGCGAGGTTGTCAAAGCTGCCTTGAAAGAACTTTTCATCGGTGAGTACGGAGATGCAACTGGCGCCGTTTTGTTCGTAAGCTAGGGCGATCGCCACTGGATCGAAATCTTCGCGAATTACGCCTTTGCTGGGGGAAGCTTTTTTAACTTCGGCGATGATAGCGGGTGTGGTTTTACCGTTTTTAAGGGCGGCAAGAAAGTCGCGGATGGGCGGTGCAAACGGGAGTTTTTTGTGAAGATCGGCTAACGGGGTGCGATCGCGCTTTTGGGCCACTTCAGCTTCTTTTTCCCAGACGATTTCTTCGAGGATGTGCTGGGGTTCGGCGTCGGGTACGGCGATTTGGTAGCTGAGGTAGAGTACGGAGACGGATGTGCTGGGGGGACGACGGCGGATTTGAAGCATGATAGGGGGATAAAGGGCGATCGTAACAAGTTTCAACGTATTATATAATGGTTACAGTAAATCCTCCTAGCCTGAGAGCTAATGCGTGCCAGCTAAAGATATTTATCACGATACAGTTAAGCGTGCCTTGCAAAAGGATGGGTGGACAATTACTCACGATCCATTTTCCATGCAAATTGGTCGCAAGCGTTTATCTGCTGACTTGGGTGCAGAACGTCTAATTAATGCTGAAAAAGACACCCAAAAAATAGTTGTTGAGGTCAAGAGTTTTGTAGGACGATCGGATGTAAAAGATTTGGAACAGGCTTTGGGACAGTACGTTCTTTACCACCAAGTGCTTAATGAAATGCAGAGCGATAGAAAACTCTATCTTGCTATTTCTAAGCCTGCTTTTAAGAGCGTATTTACCATAGAACTAGGGCAAGTGTTATTAAAAAATCAAATTGTTAAACTGATTGTTTTTGATGTAAAAAGTGAGGAAATACTTCAATGGATACCCGATTGAGATACCAAGAAATTATCAAAAGCATACTTCAGGAACACGCTAAATACCGCAATACTATACCTGACGGCTATCATTCTCAACTGTTATTTGATGATGAACGAGGAGGATATTTAGTTTTGGATATAGGTTGGAATGATGACAATTACCTTCACGCCACACCAATCCACATCAATTTAATCGGCGATAAAATCTGGATTCAATATGATGATACCGAAGAAGGAGTGGCGACGGATTTACTGGCCGCCGGTGTTCCTAAAGAAGATATTGTACTCGGTTTTAGGCATCCTCAAGTGCGGCAGTACACTGAATTTGGAACTGGTTTGAGTGAGAAAGATGAAGAAATTGTTGCTGAATCTGCTGCTGTGCGATCGGCCTAAGTAGAGTAAGGCAGAGGTTTGACAGTTCTGGCTTTTGCCTGTTTCAGGGCACTTAACAAGCGATCGGCGTTTTTGGGCGATCGCAGCAGGTGCAAAGTCTCCAATAAGCTTGCCAACTCGTCAGCGGCAATTAAGGCTACGTTTTCGCCGTCTTTGCGGGTGATGATGATGGCATCGCGATCGCTGATGACTTGTTCGCACAGTTCATCAAGATTCGCCAGAGCTTCAGTATAGGTTACTTGGGTTTGTGTGAGTGACATGGTTTTTGGCTTCCCAATACTAAGGATATTATAAGGGCGATCGGGCTTCTTTTTCTATGTTTGGACGGGAATAGTTGGTTTTGACATACTCTTTTAGTATCGGGCAAAGGGTAAAAAATGTGCGATCGCCCTCCGGGATTTTTTCAATTAATGAACGCCGCCCCAAGGATTGCATCACTTTCAAAAATTGCGATCGAGATAATTGCAGATTCTCTGGCACTTTTGAGAGGGAAACTGGCGCGATTGCACTCGCTAGCCATGACATTACCTGTTTTTCGGAGTCTGATAAGCGATTAAATGGCTGATGCAGTAAAGATTCTAAATCACCTAAAAATAGTGTATCATCAGACAAAAAATCAGATAAGCTGCCATTAAATAAATCTTGAATCATTGTAGCAACTATTTTTAACCACAAGGGATTGCCTCTGTATTGTTCAATTAGTTCTGACAATTTGGCATCTTCAGTTAAACCTTTTTCTCTGAGAATTTCCCCCGCTGCTGCACCTAAACCATTCAGTTGTAATGAGCGAATTGGCTGATTTTTGCCTTCTAATGCGGCGATTTCTCTAGGCTTTTCCGAACTGAGCAACACTAAACAACTATTGTGAGATAATTCTCCTACCTGTCTGAAGAGTGTGCCGTAATCTTCATATCCAGGTTGGTAATTACCAGCGAGTTGTCCGCTGCTATTTATCATTTGTACGTCATCGAGTATCAGCAGACAGCGGTATTTTTGCAAGTAGTTCAGTAGGGGCAAACCCCCCGTGGTTGCCCCTTCTTCTGGGGAGGGGGCGGGCACGGGGACACCGCCCCTACCGAAGGCGGGCACGCCGTCGGCATTTGGGGCGGGCACGGGGGCACCGCCCCTACAGAAGAATTGAATTATATTTGTTTGAAGTATTGACAGGGGTGGAGATGTGGCGAGACTTCGCCAGATGATGAAATCAAATTCATGTTTGATTTGTTCTACTAGGTGTACGGCGAGAGCGGTTTTGCCAATGCCGACTATGCCTAGTATGGCTAGTAGGCGGGTGTTTTCTTGTAGAATCCACTGTTTGAGGGTGGTGAGTTCGGATGTGCGATGGTAAAAGGTGAAGATTTTGGGTGCGTCGCTTAAGTCTATATGGGGTTGTTTGGGGGTTTGTTGGGTGTCTTGGGGAGCTGCGGGCGATCGATTCTTCATAACTTCTTCTGATTGTTGTATGTTACCATTGCAAAAATTAACATTCCTAACATTTGTAAATTCTGTTGTAAAAGTTGATGAACTAATAGATAAATAAGATTTTTGTAATGTACGTCGAAAATTAGACTTATTAACTTCTTGACCTAAAGCATTTGAGATAATTTGCCATAATTCCGATGCGACATTTCTTACATGACCTTCGGTACAATGTTCTTCTTCTGCAATGTCGCTATATTTCTGACCCTCCCAGGTTCCTTTCACAATTGTCTCTTGCAGACGATCTATATGTTTACCCGTCTCCGCAAAAAATAGACTATCTGTAAACTGCAATATATCTTTTACGTCCATTGCTTTGATTTGTCAATGATTTATATCATATTATCACAAATATCTGACATTTGATGACATTAGCAATAGTAGATGACATTGGCTGATATTTGGGCTGACTAAATTAGTTACTTATTCTGACCTATTGTAATTTGCATTTCTAAGACTTTAGTTGAATAATATTAATAGAAAGTGTTCAAAGGTTAATTATTTAAATAGGAGACCATAATTGATGATAAAACCAGCGCAATTTAGTAAAATAGCGATGGCTGCCTTAGTTGGTAGTGTAGTTCTTTTTTCTCACACTCAGCCAGCCGATGCTGCTTGGTTTAGACATGACACCTGGCTGGGTCAACTTTCGGAAAATGACAATGCTGCTTATTGGCGAGCCCAGGGCCAATGGTCTAGAAACTTTCAACCTCCCAATCGGAATCAGCTTTGTCAATGGAGGTATGGTAATAACAATGTATGGGGCAAGGGTGTTGGTTGGGGTCAGAACTTTTACAAAACAAATTGTTATCGTTGGCGATGGTTTTGGCAGTAATTGTACCGTCATCTTGTTGTGGCTCACATTCTTATATTTGTTAGTTAGGCAGGATATACACCAATATCCATAAGGCACCAAGATTTTCTACTAAGAACATAGGCTTTCAGTAGGAAGTCTTTGTGCCTAGTTAATGTGACTGTTTAATTAGGGTAAAATGGAATATATATTAAGGATATTTAATCGGTTTTCTCGCAAGCAAAACTCAGGCTTCACCCTTGTAGAGTTGTTAGTGGTTATCATCATTATAGGTGTTCTCGCTACTATCTCTCTGGGCACGATGTTTAATTTCATCAAGAAAGCTAAACAAGTAGAGGGGATTACTTACGTTAATACTTGTCAAAAAAAACAACTAGCTTACTATGCTGAAAACAATCAGTTTACAGACTCCCTAGAACTACTCGGATTGCCAAAGGAAAGTAACAATTATATGTTCAAAGTAGATATATTCTCTCCCACAAAGCCTGAAGACGGTAATGAAACATTAGCTTGTTGTATGGCTGGGGAAAAGGGAGGCGGTAGCGATATGGTGTTTATGTGTGCATCATCTGGTGGCTAAAGTGCTTGTCATATAGGAGCGATAGCCCTTCTATTGTTGAGGTGCGATCGCTCTTTTTTTGAGTATCACTAATTCTTTTTCTCCAACACCCTAGGGAATTTTTACCGCTTTGACAACCATTTATAAGAGAAGCTATAGCCCGTAGGAGAAAATCGGAGTGGGATAATTGGTATAATGAAAGAATCCCGATCGCAGACAACCTAATGGAATCTCTTGAATGCAGTAACTGTGACAAATCACCAAATTTGGGATGAACTTGCTCAACTCTTAGCACCGATCGCCCTGAATCACCTAATCGAGAAACATCTGCAATCCTGCAATGACAAAATACGCGGTTATTGGGATAACAATAAGTTTTATGAAGAGATAGCTTTTATTCATCCCATCTGTGCTGAGTTAATCGGTCGATCGATAGGGACAAATATCATCAACAAGCATTCCACTTCTCACTGGATTAAACTTAAATTTTTACTCAAAGCCGATTTATCGGCGGGCGAAAACAACCTGGTTAGCGATGATGGGGATGATGAAATTGGCGAACTGACTCTGATTTTAGATACCAATCTAAAAGTGATTGATGAAAACTGGTCGATCGATATCGAATCCCCTTTTGTTATTGCCAAAATTCAGCCCGATTTTGAGCATTCTGCCTAAAGTGCGCCCTCCAATTATTTACCGCAAATATGAGCATTAACAATAAACTTAAGAACATACTGATGCAATTACGATCGCACTTCGAGCAACTCTACGGCGATCGCCTCACCCAAATGGTACTCTACGGTTCCCATCTCAATAAGCCTTTGACGGGCGCGCCGGATGCCCACCCACAAAAAACTTACTCTTTGTAGAACAGGCATCTTGCCTGTTCTGGAGAATGCTAAAAGATGCAATTGCGAGCACTTTCATCTCCTTTAACTTGCTCTACCACCGCCCTAAAACAGAATACTGAAATCCCCGACTTATTGAAGAAGTCGGGGATATAAAACAATAAAACTGCCCCTACAGATTAATGGCTACCCGCTCCAGCAGCCCGTTTGAAAGCCTCATCCAACACTTCCGAAAGCGTCGGGTGAGTGTGCACTCGGAATGCTAAAGTGTTCACAGAATCGCGCTGGGCGATCGCATTTGCCGCCTCCTGAATCAAATCCGCAGCGTGCAAACCGAAAATGTGAACTCCCAACAACTCCCCAGTATCTTTCCGGTAAATCACCTTAGCCATACCGTCGGTTTCACCCTCCGCAATAGCCTTAGAATTTCCCTTAAAATAACTCTTGACAGAACCGACCTCAAACCCTTCTGTTTTTCCTAAGTCCTTCGCCGCAGGTTCCGTCATCCCCACATAGCTAATTTCCGGGTGAGTAAACGCCGCCGCCGGGATACTCAAATAGTCCACTTCGCGGGCACGGCCGCAAATATTTTCCACCGCGGCAATTCCCTGAGCAGACGCAGAATGCGCTAACATCATCTTGCCATTAACATCGCCGATCGCCCACAAATTTTGCACCGGTTCTCCCGCCGCCAAAACCTGCATCTTATCGTTAACTGGGATATAACCGCGCATCGTTTCCACGCCAACAGTTTCTAACCCCAAATTCTTGCTCACCGGAACTCGGCCAGTTGCTACCAAACAAGCATCTACTTCCAAAACTTCGACAACTTCCTTAGTTTTGAAATCAGCTAATTCAATAATCACCGGCGAACCAGGAGTAATCTTCTTCGCCAAAACACCTACTTTTGTTTCAATATCGCGGGGTGCAATTAACACTCGTTCTGCCAACTTAGCAATATCCGGGTCAAAAGTCGGCATCAATTGGTCTAGAGCTTCAATCATCGTAATTTCGCAGCCCAGGGCTGTGTAAATATCCGAAAACTCCAAACCGATATAACCGCTGCCAATAATTGCAATCCACTTCGGCAGCGATTCCAACCTGACAGCATCATCGCTGGTAAATACTGTTTTGCCATCAATTTCTATCCCAGGGGGGACGAAGGGAACCGAACCGGGAGCGAGAATAATATCCTTGGCGGTAATAGTTTTCTCGCCTTTATCGGTTTCGACGGTAATTTTTTGAGCACTGGCAATTTTGCCCCAACCTTGGATGACATCGACGTTCAAACGTTTGAGGCTGTTGGTCAAGTCGCCGCGAAGTTTGCTAACAATAGTATTAGCGTGATTGGCGATCGCCCCGCGATCGAAATCCACACTCCCCAACTGAATGCCCAAAGTCTTCAGGTGGTGGGCATTCCGCAAATCTCGCACCCGCCCGGAAGCCGCCAAGAGCGCCTTCGAGGGAATGCAGCCACGGTTGACGCAAGTCCCCCCCATGTCCCCTGCTTCGATAATTGCCACTTTCAGCCCGCAGCTAACCGCGTGTATGGCCGCGCCGTGTCCGCCCACGCCAGCGCCGATAATTGCTAAATCGTAATCAAATCCCTGAGTCACCTTAAAATCTCCTAATGCTTTTGAAATCTTAGGACTCAAGCAAAAAACACCGTCTCTCCGTCCTTTCGAGCTGGCGCGTTCCCATCGCAACCCTTGAACAGCGGTAATAGTTGCATAAGTCCTGTCTCCTTATTCTCGACTAGACTAGGGTTAATTAGACAACGAAAGAGCCATAACTGAGATTTTTTCAGGGTCAAGGATTTTGAGCGGGGTCTGCACCAAGTCTCAAATCACTCAGTAGGCGGGTGTAGAGTTAAATATAGTTTGAAGGCTGACAATGCCCGCGGCAGGTTTTATATGGGGCAGCAAGTTCAGCCACAGGCATTCCCATCGCCCGGTTAAATTCTGTCCTCCTGCTTGTTTTAGTCGGTTTTCATGTCTAATATCTGCACGCGCCGGGGCGGACAGACTTTGTTGCCAAATTTTAGACCCTATGGAGTGGCTTATGACGGATGACGACGACCAGAAAGATTTACGCCGGGCCTCGGCTCAATCATTTTTTGAGTCCCTGGATGAATTGTTCGATTCTATAGAATCGAACAGCAGTCAAGCTGCACAACCTAAATCTCCACCGCCTCCGGCTAAGTCTTCGAGTCAATCTTCGAGTTTGCCGAAGAAGACTAGACCTGCGAAAATTAATTTGTCGGATTTTGAAGATGCGATCGCCGATTTGGAACAGTTTATCCAGAGCAAACACCAGAAACGCCCGGAATCCAATCAATAGTGCGATGATATTTTTTCAAGTAATGACTGTTGACTGTTGACTGTTGACTGTTGACAAGCGAAAAATTTTAGATTAATGTTTACCCTCCCAGATGAATCTGTGGAGTCAATTTTTAATTTCAAATTCGGTAGCATAGAAATTATTCATCTCTCTGTTCTCTGACTCTGTGTTCTCTGTGTTCTCTGCGGTTTAATCAGGCCAAAGCAACCAGAATTGATATCAATCTCAAATCTCAAATCTCAAATCTCAAATCTAATAGCATAGAAATGATTCATCTCTCTGTTCTCTGACTCTGTGTTCTCTGTGTCCTCTGCGGTTTAATCATTCCAATGCCACCGGAATTGATATCAATCTAAAATCTCAAATCGACGGGCTGTTAACAGTGCTTTCAGCTTAAGCTGCTTATGTCGCAGCCTACAATATATTCATATTTCGTTGAGGATTGCTGTACAAGAATCAAGCCAGATAAATTATCTCCATTTACTATTAATAGCCTTATTTTTAGGCTTTGAGTGCTGCGGTAATTGCCTCGATCGCACTTCGATCGCGCGATCGCCGATCGCACTCACAGGCAACTCCCATTCATCAATATCAATATCATTGCGGAACTTCACCGGAATATCAGCACCGTTAATAATCGCTCCCAACAGCCGCGGCCCAGATTTATGCGACTCGTCCTCCTCAGATTCCAGCAACTGATCTGCAGCCTCAGACAACATACTAGACAAAGTGTAACCAGGCCGCGCCACCAAAATCATACCGTCCGTGTACGGTTCCAGCGTCAGCGCGTCGTTGCACTCGCTCAAAGCCGGAGAATCCACAACCACAAAATCAAAGCGGTTGCGAACATCCTCAAACAATCTCCGCATTTCGCTTGATTCTAGTACGGCGGAGGCTTGCCGCAAAAAGCCGGGACTCGGCACAACGTATAGGTTCTCTACCTCTGGAACCAAAAGGACGCACTCGCTAATATTGCCGTAATAGTGCAAAGGTTCCACAGTCGCCAAAGGATCAGCAGAAATTTTCAAAGATTCAACGTTAGAAGGCGATCGCAAATCTGCTTCAATTAGCAAAGTCCGTTTACCCGATCGAGCCGATGCAATTGCCAAATTGTAAGCACTAAAACTTTTCCCCTCCAAAGGCGCCGCCGAAGTCAGCAACACCACCTTCACCGGTTTGTTCCCGATCCGGCGCAAATTAGTACGCAACCGCTCGTAAAATTCCAAATAGGGAGAATTTGCCTCCAGGGCCAAAGGCATTTCATCGGCGTAGGAATCAAACACCGCCACTTCCGGCAAAACTGCCAGTATCGGCACCTCTTTTTCCACCAAAGCCGCCCGCACTTCTTCCCAACTGTAAAACTTGCCGTTGAGCATCCCCAACAAAAATATCAACCCCCCGCCCAGCAGTAATCCCACAAATCCTCCCACCGCCAGCATCACGGGCAAACCTCTCTTATTTGACTCAACGTCATCAGTTTGCGGCAAGTGGGCGATTGTCAAACTTCCCCTTGTCTCAGCTACCGCCGCCTCAGCATCTACCAAAGCCGACTGCATCTTGTCGTAGAGAGCTTTTTTGAACGCCACTTGCTGGGCCAAACGGGCTTGTTCTAACTGCTTGTTGGGGATTGTCGCGTGTTCCCGACGCAATTCTTGTTCAGTTTTCTCGATTCCTTGGAGTTGCTGTTGCACCGTATCCCGCTGCGTTTGCAAAGCAATCAAAGTTTGAGCTAACTGCTGTCTGGCCGGATCTAAAGAAGAGTCTACCCGAATTCGATCGGCACTTCTGAGCGGAGCCGCCACTCCGTTACCGCCGAGTACCTCAGATTGTCGCTGCTGCAACTGCTGCTCAAAAGCTTGTTTTTGTTTCACCAATTCTACAATTTTCGGGTGTTCCTCCTGCAAGTCGCTGCGGAGAATTTTGAGCTGAGATTCGATCGAAAACAATTGCACTCGCAGTTGGGCAATAATTGGATCGGCAGAGAGTGCTTGAGCGACGTAAGCTTGCTCCACATTCAATCCCAAGCGATCCTGCAAACTGTTAATTTGAGCTTCTATTCCTTCCAACTGCACGCGGAGTTGCCGCTGCTGCTGTTGGCTGCTGGTAATCGCTAGCGGCAAAGCACCGCTCTGAGCTGCTAAAATTGAAGTTCCTTCTCGTTTTTCGTAGGCTTCAAGTTTTGCTTCCGTCTCTCTAAGTTCCTGAGTTACTTTCGGCAAACGCTCGTTAATTTGGGCGATCGTCTCACGCAGTCTAGAAGTATTAAGAGTTTTGCTGCGAACCACCATTTCGTTCATCAGCGTCTTTACTACCACTTCTGCTTTTTGGCGATCGGCATTTTTGTACAATACTTGAATCAAAGCGCTGGGGTCATTATTCTTACCGGGCATCTTTACTTGCACATCTTTTCCCAGCTTGTTAGCCAAAGCTTGTATTTTTTCCGCTTCTTCTTTGTTTAATTTTCCTTCGGGTTTGATGAGTTTTTTTGCGGCTGCTTCAACCACCCTTTTATCCAGCAGCATATCTTTAGTTATTTCTTGTCCTTCCTGTTGAATTTTAGTAGTAGTAGATGAAAAAATCACGCTCGGTCTGTCGTAGGCCAGCGTACCTATTGCAACGTAAACTGGCGCCGGCTTTGGCTGCAGGGCCACTACTCCCGACACGCCCACAGTCACCGCGAGAGTAGCCAGTCCCACCCACTTGTATTGGTCGAAAGCAATTAAATAACGTTTAACAACGGATAAAGTCATGACGATTTTAGATTTTAGATTTTAGATTTTAGATTGTTAACGATAACTAATGATTGCGGACTAATTCTACAAATCCCCCAAAAACCTTAGAACTTTCGGTCGGTGATTAAAACCCATATCGCATAAGTCATCCCCCATCTCAAATCGAAAATCGAAAATCAAAAATCGAAAATAGTATGACTACCTATCATTACGTGACGGGCCGAACAAATCTGTTACCCCATTTCTCAACTGCTCAAAGAACAGAATAAATCCCAAAGTATCGCGAAATGGTCGAGTAAAAGTGTTGAGTACATAACCAATGCGCTCTACCAAATTCCTACCAATCACAATCACATCATTATCTTCGAGCATCGGGTTCTGAGAAATAGTACCCTCCAAAGCAGCTTTAGCATCTATCGAACGGTTGATTGTTCTACCTTGCTTTTCGTCGAACCGAATCAGGGCTATTTTCCGCAAGTCAGCAAGATTAACAGGCAAGTTGTTGAGAGCATCCAAAAACCTGCTGCCATTTTCAACGTAGAACGAGGTCAAACCACCACTAGCGTAACTCAAAACTCGAACGTAGATCCTGGGCTTAATCAGAGTAGACCGCGAAACCAGAGCTTTATCGTAGTCTAGGTTTTTGGTACTAGCATCCAATTCCGGGATGACAATCACATCTCCCGATGCCAAAGGAAAATCGAACAAATCGTTACCGTTTGCTAGGGGAGTGTAGAGGTCGATTGGTTCCTCCACCGACGAGCCGTCCATCAGCGTCCGCCGCACTCGCACCTCCCGCAAATCGGCTTTTCCCGTGACTCCCCCCGCAGTCACCAAAGCAGCCGAAATTCGACCAGAACCCGCCGGAAGCGTGTAAAAACCAGGTTTGCTGACTTCTCCGGTGACAGTGACTTGGACGGGGACAGCAGCAGCAGCGAGGCTGTACCTCGATGCTAAATCTTGATCGGATTTGCGATCGGGCGTAACCTGTTTATACGGTACGACGATCGCATCTCCATCTTCCAAACGCAAATCCGGCGGAGCAATACCAGTTTGCAACGGTGTCAAAATATCAACAACTTGCTCCGCGACATCACCGGACGGCAGAGTCCGCCGCACCCGCACCCCTCGCAGTTCCGCCGTAGGATTAGTCCCAGCAGCAGCCGCCAGAGCCGCAGGAAGCTGGGGGGTTTGCAGCGGATAAAAACCCGGTCTCGCCACCTCCCCCGTCACCGTAACCACTACGGGGCGCTGAACCAGCAAAGCAGCCGAGACTTGAGGATTTTTGATAAATTGGCCAAAACGCTCCCGGAGGCGCTGCTGTGATTCTTCGACAGTAAGACCGCGCACATTTACTGTTCCGATTAGTGGCAGTACAATTACCCCTTCAGGGCTGATGGCACCTGTAAAACCTAGCTCAGGGAAGCGCTGAACTTGAACAGAAATCTGGTCTCCTGGGCCCAGGCGGTAGGGCCGATTCCGAAAAGCTGGGTTAATATCCCGGTTGAAATTGGCAGGCGGCGGTGGCGGTAAACGCAATGGCGGTGGCGCCACGAGTCGCTCGTCTCTTGGAACAACAGATTGAGCTAAAGCCGTTTCCGAAAAATTTTTGCTATTAAAACCCCAGAATACAGCAGCAAAAGATAGAGTCCAAGCAGTTGAATACAGACCGGCCAAGGAAAAAGCGAGGCGATTTTTAATAGTGGATTTTTGCCGCATTTTCAGAGGATTTAAAAAAGTAATATTTTGAATAATGACCTGACTGGTAAGTTTCATCTAAATATAGCGAGGAGAAAAAACAATAAGATATTTTCGGGCGGGTTGAACCCAGATATTTACTAGAAAGCAGTTGATTGTGGCAAAATCCGCGCACCCCCTAGGCTGATTTATTTGCACCTACCTGCTTACTGAAAGCGAAAAGTTTCTGTAATTAATTTAGCCTGGACACTTTCGGCAAGAGATTCCAGCAATGGTTGAGCTATATTAATGTCGCCCTGCGGTTGAATGGGAAGGATGATACTGACAGCAACCCAAGAGGCGCGGCGGTTCGACAGTCTAGCAATGCTGTCTTCCCAAAACCAGCGGCTGGTTGTTGGAGAACCCCCGTTAGGCCAAGCGTACCACTGCACGACAGCAAAAGTTTGTTGGGGAGTCCAGCTTCGGAAAAACCGGGCCTCGACAGTAGGCGGTGGCTGGCCGGGTATTGGTGCTAATTTAACTGTAAACCTCAAAGTGCGATGAGAATCGGTTTGCCACCGGTGAAATCCATCGATATCTAGCCATTCCACTTGGGGCTGGTTTTTGGCGTAATTTTGAGGCAACAGCAATAAAAGGGCAATTGTTTGATCATTTTTAATTTCTTGAACTAACCATCTGTGAGCGCCAATTTGGACGTTATTCTGAACGGCTATAACCTGCCACCCAGGAATTTTTATCCCGTTTTGGCGCACACTTCTTAATTGCTTGAGGTTGGCAAGGGTTGGCGGATTTGTCCAAGGCCACCTTCCCGTCACGTAGCCGGGAATTGCTACTGCCCCAACTAATACCAGCAAAAACACCAGTACCATAATTTTAGATAATTGATACCGCCGCAGTAGTTTCTGTGCTGAAATCATCTGTTTCATTAATTGCCAGACTGACTTGGGAAATACTTTTCCATCCCGTTGAGGACAAGTACCAATAACCCTAGTATACAAGCAGAATACAAATCTCCGCCCCATCCGGCGTGTAGCCAAGTAAAAAGCGCCTCTCTGTCGGTTCCGTGAAAGTAAGTTAGCAAAGTATTGCGAAAAATGTTGGAAGTGATGCTAATAATGGATGTAATCACTAAAAACAAAAGGCTTTTTTTGCGAGAGTTCCAAACTCCCGTCCAATCCAGCAGAATTAAGCTGACGTAAAGACTGGTAAACAGCATTTTTAAGCCTGCACAGTGCGGAGCAACTTCTACAATGCGCTCGTTTACGTACAGATAAATTTCTTCCACTCTCACGTTGATACCAACCTTAATTAATATCCAGCCTGATGCTTCAGCAATGAATTGCTGCAACGGCAAGGCGTAGGGTTCTATGAGGTAAGGAATGTGGTTGGGCGAGGCAAGAAATACGAATAAAAGCGGCATCGCCTGCAATTGCAAGCCGGGAATTCCTTTTAAAGATAAGCAAATGCTGGCCAGCATTACGGGCAGGGATAAATTTACTAAATCGCTCAAGCGACTCAGATAAAAAAGCGTGGCTAGTACCAGCAAAAAGCCTCCCAAAGGATGCGGTGAGTTGGGTAAGCTGCGCCAGCACTTTCGGTTCATCCAAGCAATATAAGCTGCGTAGGGCAAACCAATTAGTCCGTGGCTGAAATATTCGTGTTCGATGCTGATGTTTTTGTTCAACCAGCCGTTGTACCAGTGTACTAGCAGGGGGGCGTACAGCAGCACTAGGAGCACCGTGATACCTTCCCCCAGGAGGTATCGCTTGAAAACAATGCGAATTTTGCGCTGGATGTGCATGGTTTGAGAAGTTTTAAGATTGCCGCGCTGGATTCGCAACGCTTTGGGGTTTTGAACTGTCAGTTAAAGATTTGTTAATTCCCCACAAAAACGCTTTGAGAACCGCACCCTACTGCTTGAAGCACCTGCAGCATTAGTTTGATGAACAATTAGCAATTCAATGATAGTACGATCGCCCGAACAACTTGCTCGATCTGAGTATTGCTCAATCCGGGATACATTGGCAATGATAAAATTTGTTGGCACAGGGTTTCTGCGTGGGGAAAGTCGCCCGGATTGCCTAAGTTTTGGTAGGCGGGTTGCAGGTGACAAGGTATGGGATAGTGTATACCTGTTTCAATGCCGTGTTGAGCGAGTTTTTCCTGAAGGGTGTTGCGGTCGATCCTCTTCGAGGGCTTCGCTAACGAGCTTTCCTCAGTAATTTGGATAACATAGAGGTGATAAATGTGACCGCTGCTGCTGTGGTTGGCGATCGGTACAATGCCTTTGTGTTTCAATGGTGCTAGTAAAGTATTGTAGTGTTGAGCAGCGTCGGTGCGATCGCGATTCCATTTTTCTAAGAAAGGCAATTTAACATTGAGCACGGCAGCTTGCAAATTGTCGAGGCGGCTGTTGCTGCCAATTTCTGTGTGCAAATATTTGCTGGGTGCTCCGTAATTGCGGAGAGTTCGCATTTTTTCTGCGAGCTCTGCATCATTAGTAATTAACATCCCGCCGTCGCCAAAAGAACCAAGGTTTTTGCTGGGATAAAAGCTGAATGCTGCTGCTTTACCAATGGAGCCCGCGCGGTATCCTTCTCTCTCGGCTAAGTGCGCTTGGGCGGCATCTTCAAATATGATTAAATCGTGGCGCTTCGCAAAATCTAAAAGCTGCCCAGGCGATACCATTTGACCGTAGAGGTGTACGGGGATAATTGCTTTAGTTTTCGAGGTAACTGCTGTTTCGGCTGCTGTGAGGTCAATCAGGGCGGTTTCCGGGTCACAATCTACAAGAATAGGTATAGCTTTGGCTTGGATCACGGCGATCGCGGTGGCGATAAAAGTGTTAGCGGGTATGATAATTTCGTCGCCCGGATTAATGCCGCAAGCTTGGAGTCCCAGAGCGATCGCATCTGTTCCGCAAGCCACTCCTACGCCGTATTTTACTCCAGAAGCTGCTGCAAATGCTGTTTCAAATTCGGCGAGGGCTTGGCCTAAAATAAAGTCTCCTTCCTGGATTATTTTTCCCATAGCTTCTGCTATTTGGGGTTGGATGGGTTGGTGTTGCAGGGAGAGATTTACAAAGGGAACTTTGGGCGGGCGGTTACTCATACATCAGAGGGATACGAATTATTTATATTAACATTTAGGTGCGGAGATATTTTAATTTTTTTTTACCGCAGAGGGCGCAGAGAGCGCAGAGGAAAAGAGGAAGAGAGGAGTAAGCCTCGCGCACTTTTCTGGAGTTGTCAATTAAATCTAGGTTTTTCTGTAATATAGAATCATATAATTTTCCAGCAAGCGAAATCATGGAATACAACAAACTCGGCGACAGCGATTTATCAGTATCTGAAATCTGTTTGGGTACGATGACTTATGGCCAGCAGAACACGGTTGCAGAAGCGGCCGAACAGCTCGATTTGGCGATCGATAGAGGAATCAACTTTATCGATACGGCAGAAATGTATCCTGTCCCTGGGAAGGCGGAAACTCAGGGGAAAACAGAGGAATATATCGGGGAATGGTTGGCGAAACAGCAGCGGGATAAGGTCATTATAGCGACTAAAGTGGCGGGCAGAAGCACTCGATTAAAGTGGATTCGGGAAGGGAAAAATCAGATCGATCGCCCAAATGTCGAAAAAGCCCTGAATGACAGCCTGAAGCGCTTGCAAACCGACTACATCGACCTCTATCAGATCCACTGGCCAGACCGCTACGTGCCCTTATTTGGCGCGCCGGATTACGACATCGCCCAAGAGCACGAAACAGTACCGATTTTGGAACAGTTAGAGGTGTTTGCTGACTTAATTAAAGCTGGAAAAATCCGCTATTTGGGTTTGAGTAACGAGACGCCTTGGGGAGTTTGCGAGTTTTGTACGTTGGCTGAAAAACACGGCTTGCCGAAAGTTGTTTCGATTCAGAATGCTTTCAGTTTGAGCAATCGGACATTCCACCTAAATTTAGCAGAAACTTGCCGCTTTAAGAATGTGGGATTGATGGCTTATAGTCCTTTGGGATTTGGGCTGTTAACGGGTAAATACTTGAAGGGAATTCCAGAAAATTCAAGGTTGGCGTTATTTGCGGGATTTGGTCAGCGTTACGATAAAACTAATCTGAATGATGCCGTGAAAGCGTATGTTGAGATTGCGGGGAAACATGGGATAAGTCCGGCGCAGATGGCTTTGGCGTATGTGCGATCGCGCTGGTTTGTAACTAGCACTATTATCGGTGCAACCAGCCTCGAACAGTTGGAGGAAAATATCGGTAGTTTGGATGTGAATTTAGATAAGCATATCATCGCGGAAATCGATGCGGTGCACGCTAAGTATCCGAATCCGACACCGTAAGATATATCGGCGGTTTAAACCGCTTCTTGTCACACAAAGTCCGCCTTCGCGGACTAAGAGATAGAGGGAGGATTTAAGCAACCGCAAACGATATGAGGGCGTGAGCCGGAGAGACCATCTGCCACGGGCTTTAGTCTACAGTTAAGGGGGAAAGTCAAGATTAGTTCAAATTCCCCGGAGATGATCTTGACTTTCCTCAGAGCGGTATGTTAGAAAAGATTAAATAGATCTAACTCAACACTTTAGACCAGATTCATCAAGTGCATCGCTGCTTTGAGGACTTGAAAAGTTAAGTGGCTGTATTAGCATAGCCTGCAGTTGGGAATCATGCTCTCTTTTCCGATCAAAGTTAGCTAAATTGCTGTTGGCAAGTTGTATAATCGCTGTTATTACTACAAGATAACTCAAAGAAAGTTTGAGTTCAATTAATTTTATCCAATAATCCAATAGGTTAACTCAAAATGACTAAATGGCAATCACTAACTGCTGCGGTGACATTGGGCACGATCGCGATCGGCACTGTCACCGCCTTCAATCAACCCAGTTATGCTCAAGGCACTACCTTCTTCTGTGGCGTAAGTAGCGACGGTATACCAACAACCTTTGCCAATACCAGGCGAGGAACAGTTCAAGTGGTGAAGTGGACTTCTGATTTTTTTACTGATTCAGGATACAGCCCAGAGCGCCGCTGCCAAGAAGTATCTAGTCGCTTTCAAAGGCACCATAGCAACGGCCAACTGAACTTCCTCACCGCTGGATATCTTAACGGCCAGCCAGCTATTTGTGCAGGAAATAGCAGCCCTCCATGCACTTCGGAAAAATTGCTTTTCACCCTCAAACCAGGGTCAGATGCAGCCGCTCGTATCCAACAGATATTTTATATTGGTACTGGTGCGTCTAACGCTCCCCTGCTTGAAAGTCGCGATTCATCTACCGTCAATTTGAAACAATTTCTCGAACAAGCGCCCGTCGTTCAAACCGCTGGTTCAGCTCCTAATCCCGATCTCAATTCTCAACCCGCCGTTGTTCCCACTCGCCCTCGGCCCAACGTTGAGCCGAGTAACGGTGGTGGCGGCATGTTTAATTGAAAATCACCGAGGAATGCAGCATGAATTTGCATAGCTGGCGGTATAAACTGCGTTTGAGCTATTTGTTAATCGCCTGTATTGGCTGTTGGTATACTCAACAGCCAGTACAGTCCTTACCTGTCAGCGAATCGCGCTTGATTGAGGTAAATGACCGGCGAGAAAACGCTCAAGAACTGACAGTAGCCCAAATCAAGAATGAGGCACGGGCGATCGCAGTTAAAGTCCTATCTGGATACGGTGCAGGTTCAGGAATATTGATTAAAAAGCAAGGCGAGACCTACACAATTCTTACCAACAATCATGTTTTAGCTGTTGGCGAAAGCCACCGCATTCAAACTCCTGATGGGAAAATATATCACGGTGAATTGCTCAAAAATCGCTCTTTTGACGGCAACGATCTAGTTCTATTGCAGTTCAGAAGTACGAGGGAATATTCAGTAGCGCGGTTAGCTTCATCACCTGTCGAAGTAGGAGATGAAGTCTTTGCTACCGGGTTTCCCGGTCAAGAGGGTTCTGAAAAAAGAGGGTTTGAATTTTTGTTAGGGACTGTTTCCCTTCTGTCTCCAAAAGCATTAGTTGGAGGGTATCAGATTGGCTATAGCAATCCTGTTGAAAAGGGAATGAGTGGCGGGCCGTTGCTCAATAGCAGGGGGGAAGTTGTGGGAATCAATGGAATGCACGCCTATCCTTTGTGGGGCGATCCTTATGTATTTAAAGATGGTTCTAAGCCGAATTTGCCAAGGGATTTAATGATCGAATCTAGTTGGGCAATTCCGATTGAGACATTTGTACAACTAGGCCATAAATCGGCAGGCGACACACCCAGAAGAACCCCTTATTCTCTCTCACCTCCAGTAATTTCTTATCCTCAACCGCAAGGTGAGTACGGAGATAGCGCCTCAGAAAATGGACTGTTGTGGTGAAAGCTAATTATTGCTCAATTAGCTATTCATCTCTTGTATCTTCTTGTATCTTAAATTGGCTATAAAATTGGCAGCCTCTCTCGCCTTGGACTTAGATTTTGTAGTTTGACCTCTGGTTTGAATGAGTGGGTTCGCACATTCGACTCAGAGGTCAATCGATTTTAGATTTTAGATTTTAGATTTTAGATTAAAGCATTGATCCCACGGATAAATACGTTCGGCAAGTTTCATCGGATACAGGTTTTTTATTTCTGGACGGATGAATCCGGGGGCTTTTATCCTGAATGCTTTGGGTCAGATAGATATTTTTAAGCTATCGTTCAGTGAGTTGTAATCGACATAATATCAGTTGATTTTCTGCCGCAACTTTTGCCGCTCCTCGATCGCCGCTTGAAAGTCAGGCTTCAGCCGAATTGCTTCGTCATAGGATTTTAGTGCTTCGTCATTCCGTTTTAAATTCTCTAGAACAGCCGCTCGGTTCGCCCAAACAAAGGGGTCATTTGGATCGATTTCTTTGGCTTGTTCAAAAGCAGCTAGCGCTTCCTCATTTCGGTTCAGCGCACTCAGCGAAATTCCCTTGCCAACTAGCGCTTGAGCATCTTTTGGTGCATAGCTGAGCGCTTTGTCAAAAGATTCGATTGCTTCTTTTTGTTGGTTATTTTGGCTGAAAGCTATGCCGCGATCGACCCAAGCCGGAGAGAAGCTTGACCGAATTTCTAGGGCTTTATCAAAGGATTTAATAGCTTGTACAAAATCTCCTTTTTCTGCTAGTAACGTTCCTCGGTTGTGCAGCGTCAAATAATCTGCCGGGCGGATGTCCAGGGCTTTGTTATAAGCTTGTAGCGCTTCATCTGCCTTGCCTGTAACCCGCAGTGCATTGCCTTTGAGTACCTGTGCCGGATAGAAGTCCGGGTTAACTTTCAGCGCTTTTTCTGCCGATTCGAGTACATTGTTGAATCGCCCCAACTTGCTGAGCACAGCACCCCGTTCGACCCAGCCTTTCAAATTATTAGGGTTCGCTTTAAGCTGTTCGTCGTAAGTTCCCACTGCCTCCTCATAAATTTTGAGCGCTTCTGGCCGCCGATTCAAATACTCTAAGGCGATACCTTTGCTGTACCAAACTGAGGGGGACTGAGGCTTAATTTCCCGCGCTTTGTCAAAGGCAGTAAGAGCATCTTCGTAGCGCTTCAAGCCAATGAAAGCCCTGCCTTTGCCATACCACGCTTCGGGGTCGTTATCAGCAGCTTTGAGCGCTTGCTCGTGAGTATCTAGCGCTTCTTGGTAGCGCTGCAATTCATAAAGCGTTTCGCCTTTTTTGTTTAATGTTTTGGCATCGTTCGGCTGGAGTTGCAGCGCTTTGTCATAGGCACTGAGGGATCTTTCATACCGAGCTAGAGCTAGGAGCGCATCTCCCCTGCCCTTCCAAGCTTGGGGGTCATTCGGTTTGCTGTCAATGAGTTTCTGAAAAGTGTCTAAGGCTTTTTCTGGTTGGTATTTATCTAGCTGTTGCTTAGCTTGTTGCAAGTAGAAATTGGGTTCGTAGAGCTTCCACCCGCCCAATAACGCAGCAGTAACGACACCTGCGATCGCCACTAAGTGCCAGGGTTTAAAAGCAAACCCCTTAGTTGGGGCGATCGGCGCAGGTGCTGGAGTCGGAGCGGGGCGGAGCGCTGTTTGCCTCGCCTGAGTTGGCCGCGCCTGGGTTTCCCGCGCCTGGGTTTCCCGCATTTGCGTGGGCTGGTTGAATTCCCCTACCATCGCCTCTAAGTCGCCCAGCACATCCTCAACGCTCTGGTAGCGGTGCTGAAAGTCCAAGCGCACCATTTTATCCAAAATCGCTGCCAGCTCGTCGCTCACCTGCACCTGCTCCCGCCAGTTGTGCAAATTAATCTGCAAATCCCTTATGTCTTTTCCCGTCAAAGCTTTAATTGCTGTGACGCCCAAGGCGTAGATATCGCTGTTCAGGCGGGGATGGCCGTTTTGTTGTTCCGGAGGCGTATAGCCATAAGTGCTGACGGCAACAGTTTGAGCGTTGGTATCGAGCGCTGGCCGGTTGGAACTGTTAATGAGTTTGACAACGCCAAAGTCAATCAGGGCTAAGTTTCCGTCTCGCTTACGCCGGATGATGTTGGACGGTTTAATGTCTCGGTGGATAACGTTGTGGCTATGGACGTACTGAAGGACTGACAGGATATCTTGCAACAGGGCGATCGCCTGCGGTTCCCTGAAACGCTGCAAACGCTGGATTTCTTCGCCTAGCGTCTCGCCTTCATAATACTCCTCAACCAAATAAAATTCTTCATTTTCTTCAAAGTGGGCAAACAGGCGCGGTATCTGGTCGTGGCCTTGCCCTAACTTGTGCAGAGTTGTCGCTTCTCGGTCAAATAGGCGCCGCGCTGTGGCTAAGTCGGCAGTTTGAGGCTTGAGCTGTTTGACGACGCATTGGGGGGTTCCCGGTAACTGCGTGTCAACAGCCAGATAAGCCTCACCGAAGCCCCCGCCTCCCAACCGCCTGATAATTTTGTAGCGTCCACCTACTATTGTCCCCTGCATGGTGTTTGACCTAAGCGAGTTTCTATTGGATATTGAGCATTTAGTCCAGAGCGCCAGAGGTGTACTTTGGCAGCAAGGATAACTTTTGGTGTCCCCTTGCCATCTATTACCTACTAAAGATATTATATGAGATAGAACCTGTCAAAAAACTCCACAATTTGCCACTAATGGCACATTAATGAGAGAAATTAAAGCCATACAGTCAGGCAAGGCTTTATCAAAGTTTAATGTATTAAACGGAGAATATATTTATGAATAGGCTAAAGCGTACAGGCAGGGTTAACAGGTTAGCAGTCATTGTCGGACTCGCAGGGGCGATCGCACTCGATAGTTTCTCAGCCGCATTGGCCCAGCGGTTTTACCCATATTATCGCTTTTTCAACCGGGGCGCTTCCTACGAATCACAAGATAGTCCCACTTTAGTTGAGGGGCTAAGCAAAAACCGCAATCTAAAAACTTTTACTGCTGTCTTGCAGAAAGCTAACTTAATGCCCCTGCTGTCAGGAAATAATCAGCTTACCATTCTCGCACCGACAGAGGAAGCGTTTGCTGCCTTGCCGCCAGGGATGTTGGAAAAATTATTGCGGCCAGAAAACCGAGAACTGCTGCAAAGAATTGTCAGGTATCACGTCATTCCTGGCGAAATCAGTGAGAGCGACCTCCTAAGTGGAGAACTCAAAACCCTAGACAGCACGACAGTAAAAGTTAGTCCTAGCTCTAGCGCCACTCAACTAATTCTCAACGACGCTACTGCTAGAGAATTGCCAGTGCTAGCAAAAAATGGGGTGATTGTCAGGATTGACAGGGTACTCCTGCCGCCGGGCCTGATTCCCCTGGGCGCGACTTCCAGCAGCCCGCCGATCGACCCAGAACAAACTGTTGTGACGCTGCCCGCCCCAGTACAACGGACAAGCTTTATTTGCGCTTCTGGCGCTAACGGTTTGCCCACAACTTATGCTGTCACAGCGCGAGGCCAAGTTCCTGTGATCCGCTGGTTCTCTGACTATTTCAGCTCAGGAGGGTTCACCCCGGAAAAACGCTGCCAGGAGGTTTCTGCACGCTTCCAGAATTTTTACAACTCCGGGCAACTCAACTTCATCACCAGCGGTTACGTGAACGGGCAAGCGGTGGTGTGCGCGGTACAGGCTAGCGGGCGTCCCTGTAGTGGCGCTAATGTACTATTTACCCTCAAACCGGGGTCGAATGCTGGGGAAACGGTACAGCGCTTGTTCAACGTCCGCGCTGGCGCGAGCGGCCCTCTCTATGAAAGCCAAGACGAACCCAGCGCTGTTTACATTGACTTCAAGCAATTCCTCAATAGCACGGTGGTTGAAGGTGTTGGTGCTGCAGCCAGTCCCGACGCTCCTGCCCCCAACGCCTCGCCGGCTGGCGGTTTAGTTTGGTAGCAGGGAAGGGATTGGCACAGAAGCTTAGAGGTAAGGGAGAGAGCAGAAGTTTTAAGTTTCCTTCTGCTCTCTCCCTTACGGGCAAGGTTCTCCTAGCAAAATAGTGCCGCACCCGCCGGAGGGGTCATCTCTCACCCGGCTACCCAGTCCAGAAAAGGAGGAATATTCCTTGTAAATGTCGGGGATGACATCGCTGGGATCGTCAAATGCGCCTGAAGTGCGATCGGCGGCAATGTCAAACTCGAGGCGGCCGCTGCTGCCAAAAGGGACTTGAACGGATTGACCAGCCAACCCTCTATTAATCAACTCAGCAGTAGGCATCTGCAAGTTGAAGGGTAAACGCAGTCTGCTCTGCTGTGTCAAGTCGATCGCCTGATTGACTTGCTGCGAACCGCTAAACCTCTGCCTCAAGCTGTTGGCGTCAGGCATCTGTCCGGGCGCATCCGGGCGCTCCCTCGATTCCAGGAAGCTGTTAGCGCTGCCCTCGCTGCCACAGGATTGCTTGTTGCTGCTGCCCAGGCCGTGATTGCCGACAAGACGGCCGTCTTTGTCAAAAACAGGCCCGCCACTCATTCCAGCGCGAGTGCAGTCAGTGTAAAAGATGCTGTAGCCTTGGTTGCTGGCATCAGGCGAGAGTTTCGCCCCCACAGAACCCCATGCTAAACGCCTCTGCCTGCGGGAAACCGGGCGGACGCTTTGACCAGCTTGAGCTTGCTCGAGTTCGGGATCTGGCCAGCCGGAAATGTAAACCCGATCGCCTATTTTGACTGTCCTGGCATCTCCTAGAGAAGCAACGGCGTAGTCTTTGGGGCTGGTAAAACTGATGATGGCTAAGTCGATGCCTTTGACGTTATCTTGGCCCTCATTGCGATCTACGGTTTCTGTACCGGGGAGGAAGCGATCGCGACAGCCGAATCGGATCAGCGCTCGCGCCTCGGCGATGCCTCTAAGCGGGCAACCCCGGCCGTCATTGACACCTTCGATTTTGTGAACTTCCCCATCCCAAGTGCGGATGCCGTAGAAGGGAGTTCCACCAGAGTTTTGCCAGAACTCTGGATTATCTAAGTACCTCTGCAAGAAGTTGTGAGCGACTGTTAAAACGTAATATTTATTGCCTTCACGAGCTACTATTGCCCCTGAACCTGGGTTCCAGACTTGTCTATTTTCTAACGGGTTATTGCGGTTCTCCTCCAAGTCCCGGCGCAACTCCGGGGTGAGTCCGGGCGCGATCAGTACCGTTGTCTGTCGGGCGATGGAATTGATTTCCTGTGGGGAGAGTTCCGCCACAGCAGGCATTGCTTGCAATCCTATGACGAGGCCAGCCAAAAGTTGTCCCAGCATCAGTTTGATCGACAACATATTCACATTTCCTCATTAAGTTAGCTAATTTAAAACTTACGCAACTGGCATATAAAGCAGGGTGCGTCAGAACCATCCATCCTCGATAGTCGTTGTATAACTTCGTCTGACGCACCCTACAAACTACCAACTAAATGTTTTTTAGATGACGAGCAGGGAATCATGCCCATGCTACTACTGCAAAGGCATTTTCCCTTCTCTATTTTCTCGATCCGCTTAGCGGTCAATTGGGCGACCGATTGACAGGTTAGCAGGGCCCCTTGCCGTATTTCTATCGCCTGAATTTCGACTCGCTGGCACTTGGATAAAAATCGCTTGCGACGGGTTATTCGGATCGACTAACTGCACCGTTGCGCTGACAAAACCATTATTTTCGTTACCGCTGGCGCTGTATTCCCGAACGCCGATGACAGGACTTGGTATGCCATTGATAAATATCGTACCATTTACGTTCAAAGTTCCTCTTTGGGGACCAGAACCAGAAATGACATTAGAAAATTGCAGGTTAGTGCCGTCAGTGCTGATAAAAGATCCGTTCAAGAAAGCAGGATTATTTATCGGGTCGCTAGTTGTCCGGCGATTATCATTAATACCCACTGTGAGGGTGCCATTAATGCCTGTCGTGAAAACTCCCGACAGAGGCTCCAGAGTAATCGAAGACTTTTGCACGGCATCGCCAGAAAAGGAATTGTCTACCCCATCCAAGGCAGAGTTCAGGAAGTCCCCAAACCCAAACCTCGGTCTCCTCTCTTCTTCAAAAAATGCTGGCTTCGGCCGAGGGCGAGATGCAGCAGGTTTAGTTTGGGTTGCTTGTGAAATTAAAAAGCTGGGTGGCTTTGGCGGTGCAGTTTCGACCGCATTTGCTGGTGCTACCCAACTTAAACTGAGGAAGCTAAAAGCAGCAGGCAACACCCAGAGGCGGCCACCAGCTAAAATGCGCGTAATTTTTTGTTGAGTTGCCATTAAATTTTCCTCTTTTGCGAGTTAGCAGCTAACTACTACAGTAACAGTTAGAATCTGAAAGTCGTGCGGATTGTGCCGATATAGATCGTGTTGTTGCTGGCAAAATTGCCAGGGTTTGTCACTAAGAAGAAACCGGGCGTGACCGAAACAGAATCACTGAGGTTGAAGCGGTAGAAAGCTTCAACGTGCAGTGAAAAATCTTTGCCTCCCGGCAACCCAGTGGATACGGAAAAATCCTCGTACTGCACCAAACTGGGCGGCTGGCCGACTACGATCCCCAGCAAGTCTCCCTGCTGAACCAGGTCAGGAAATCCTAAAGCAACGGCAAAGGTCGTGCTGGCAGCGGCCGATTCAGTTTTGGAGGCATAGGCGCCCATAACACCGCCCCAAGTGGCGAAGGTGAAGCGAGGGGTAACGCGCCATTGAAAACTGCCGCCGACAGCGCCGATATTTGAGCGCTGGTTGATGAATCCAGAAGCGTCAGCCGCGCCGCTTCCTGTAAAGGTTCCCAAGCGGCCGTTGGGGGATGAACCGTAGATGGCGGTCAAACCAGTTTGAGCGCTATTGCCTAACAGGAATAAAAATTGCGCTCCGGCCACCCAGTTGTCTTTGCCAAATACCGTTCCCTGGCTGGGACTGCTACCATTTCTCGCGCCGTAAGCTAACTGCAAGCGGAAGCGCCGTCCGATCAGCCAGTCCATCCCTACGCCTGTATCTAAGTCGCCGATTTTTAAGATAGGGTTGGCTTCTCCGAAGCGGGAAATGGCTCCTCGGCCGCTGTCATAGAAGGGCGAGTTGGCGGTGAGGACGCTGCTGAGGTTAAAACCTGCGGGGCGGAGGGTGAGAACAATGCGATCGTTCAAGACTGGAAAGCGGTACTCTACCATTGAGAGCTGGATTTGGTTGGCGGTATCTGACTGAAAGGATAGCAGGGAAGTAAAGGTGTTGAGGGCGCTAGGTTCGGCAAAGCCTCGGCCTCGGAAATTCCCTGATTGCAGTTCGATTCGCAGCCTGTCTTTTCCTGTAAAGGTAGTGACAGTTTGCAGCCGCACCAAGTTTGTGAAGGCGAGGTTGGATTTGCCTTCGCCCGGAGGGTTCCCACCCCACGCTTGAGACAGCCCGAAGATCGCTTCTCCGCCAAAAATTGTCGTGGTGCGGGTAAAACGATTTGCTTCTAATTCTGTAGTCCGCGCTTCTAGCAAGTCAACTCGGCCGCGCAGGGTTGCTAGTTCCGTTGCAAATTCTTCTTGCAGCCGTTGGACGATGCTTAAGTCTTCTTTGGTGAGGTAATCGGCACTCTTGGCTCCAATTTGGGTTCTAATTTGGTCTAAGCAAGCATTCAAGCCAGCAGCAAATTCGTAGCGAGTTAGTGCTCGATTGCCTCGGAAAGTACCGTCGGGGTAGCCCGCAATGCAGCCGTAACGCTCAACCAGCGATTGCAGGGCGCCAAAAGCCCAGTCTGTTGGCTTTACGTCTGAGAGTTGGGAAACAGATGTTACTTGCCTCATTAAGTTGGAGGCTGAATTGTTTTCTGTTTCTTGAACTACCTCATTGACCGGTCTCGGGGTGCCGATCGGGGCATCATTTAAGGATTGAGCAATGGCTGTTGCTGCTGCACTTGTTTGAAATTTTGGTTGTTGATTTTTCCGGGAGTCCGAAGGTTTTGCTGCGATCGTATTGGATGAATTGTTTTGTATTGTTGGAGACAATTGTGATTGGTTATTGCCCGTAATAGCGATCGTATTGGATGAAGTGTTTGGTATTGTTGGAGACAATTGTAATTGGTTATTGTCGGTAACAGCAATTTTAGGCTCTGATATTACTGATTCTATGTCTGGATTTCTCTCGGTAGTTTCTAAAGCCCGATCCGCTTGGTTATTAACCGTAACAGGGGGCGTATTGGATGAAGTGTTTGGTATTGTTGGAGACAATTGTAATTGGTCATTGCCAGTAACAGCGACTTTAGGCTCCAATATTAATGATTCTAGGGCTGGCTCGATCTCGTCGGTTGGTTCTAAAGCCCGATCTGCTGGCGCTCCCGCCCGGTTGCTATTCCCTCCTGCTTCAAGGATTTGCGGTGACTCGACAGGGCGATCGTCGCTGCCGATATGTTCTCCGCTCATCAGGTTTGCCGATCTCGCCTCGGCGACACCGCGATCGGCAAATTTAGATTTAGAGGGACTGCTCGATTTTTGCTTGCTGACGAACCGATCGCCCCTAAGCGGTTCTAAACTGCTTGGAGCAGCGCCCGCAAGCAGCTCTTGGCTTGCAGCCAGAAGCTGTGGCGCTGCTTCGGCGTTGCCTTGCGACTTTACCGAAGGTAGATCCTCAGAAGTTTCGGCAATTGCCGCAGGCGATGCCAACAGGATTCCCCAGATGCTGTACAGTAATAAATATTTTGCTTTCATGCTCGCTCCTCACACTCACAAGTTATAGCTACCATAGCTAAGCTGTATGTTACATTTTTTACCACTTTTTAGATTAAAAATATTAATTTTTCTTAAACAGCGCCGGATAGTTAAGAAGAGAAACATCTTTGACAAAAGTCAGTGGCAGTGTGAGATAAAAGATATAAGATTAATGGAAATAGCTCTCTATGCTTGTATCGCCAGCAATTTTTAAAATTCAGAAGGGTAGCGAGCCTGTATGGGAATACTCAGTTAATACTGAAGTCGTAACTATCGGGCGTGCTACCAACAGCGATTTAGTCCTTAATGACCCCCTGGTGTCACGCCAACACGCTCAAATCAGTAGAAAAGGCGATCGCTATCAAATTACAGACCTCGGCAGCACTGACGGCACTCGCGTCAACAACATCCTGCTCCAACCGAACATTCCTCACTTCCTAGCAAACGGCGACACCATCAGCATTGGCAATAGCGAATTGCGCTTGCTCGTTCAGGCAAACGCTCCAGAACCCACAGCTGTAGCAGTTCAAAAACCTTTAGATGAACAGGTCACAGTTGCCGCCAAACACCTGCTTGGCAATGAAACAGTCTTCGTCAGCCAGATCGATATGCGCGGCCGCGATCGCCTGACAATAGGGCGGGATTCGCAAAACGACACGGCGATAGGACACCCATCCGTTTCTCGTTTCCACGCTCGCTTGCAACGGCAAAGCGGCTCGGTCATCATCAAAGATTTGAACTCGACGAACGGCACCTATGTCAACGGCCGAGCCGTTAAAGAAGAAAGGGTACTGAAAGTCAATGACAGCATCCGCATCGGCCCGTGCCGTTTTGTCTTCAATTTCGATGAAACTTTCGCCACCTATAACGAAGAAGGCAACCTGCGGCTTGATGCTGTCCACCTGACTAAAGTTGTGGGGAAAGGCACGAAACTGCTGAATGATATTTCCTTGAGCATTAAGGCGCGGGAATTTGTGGTGATAGCCGGCGTCAGCGGCGGTGGCAAGTCCACCCTCCTCGATGCCCTCAACGGCTTCCGGCCCGCTACCAGCGGCTCCGTCCTTGTCAACGGGGTTGACCTGTACAAGAACTTCAACGCCTACCGCAACGAACTCGGCTACGTTCCCCAGAAAGACATCATCCACCTGGAATTGACAGTTGAGCAAGCCCTCGACTACGCCGCCCAACTGCGGATGCCTGCGGACACCCGGCCGGCGGAACGGAAGCAGCGCGTCAAAGAAGTGTTGGAAGATTTGGGGCTGACTCATCGCAAAGACGTGCAAGTCAAGGCCCTCAGCGGAGGTCAGCTCAAGCGAGTATCGATCGGCGTGGAACTGCTCACCAAACCCAGCTTGTTCTTCCTCGATGAAGCCACCTCTGGACTAGACCCCGGCACTGAGTTCGAAATCATGCAGCTCTTGCGACAACTGGCAGACCAAGGCCGCACCGTCTTGCTGATCACCCACGCCACCGAAAATGTCACCCTCTGCGACTTGGTAATCTTCATGGCAGCAGGTGGCAGAGTAGCTTACTGCGGTCCACCACAAGACGCCACTACCTACTTTGGCGTGCAGAAATTCAATGAAATTTACCGAAAAGTAGAGCGGGAAGAGTCACCGGACTACTGGCAACAGCGCTACCTGCAGTCTTCCCATTATCAAAAATATGTAGTAGAGCGGCAGCTATCGCGACCACCAGCAGTCGCTGGCGAATTGCACCCCCCCCCTGCTAAACAACCGTTAGCTCATCGAGCTAAGCGGGTTTCGGCGATCAGAGAGTTTGCCATTTTGTCCCAAAGAAATTTAGCAATATTAATACAGGACAAAGCCGGTTTATTTTTAATGCTGGCCGTTGCTCCTACTCTAGGGCTGCTAGATTTTGTTACTTGGAAGCGCGACTTATTTAGCCTCGAAACA
Organism: Microcoleus sp. D2_18a_B4; assembly: GCF_036702475.1. NCBI lineage: Bacteria > Bacillati > Cyanobacteriota > Cyanophyceae > Oscillatoriales > Microcoleaceae > Microcoleus > Microcoleus sp. D2_18a_B4. Next base: position 16,071 of record NZ_JAUBTL010000026.1, on the reverse strand, counting down.
GGAGATGCAGGTCAGGCAATTACTATGCTCTTTGTCACAGCTCTCATTGCTGTGATGGTAGGCAGCCTCGCCACCATGCGGGAAATTGTCAAAGAAAACGACATCTACCGCCGGGAACGGATGATCGGGCTGCAAATCATCCCTTACATTTTGTCGAAAGTTTGGGTAGGCATTCTCTTGGCTTTGTATCAAGCTGCTGTCTTTTTGCTGTTTAAAAACTTGGCGATCGACTTGCCAGGGGGGACGGAAGCGTTAACAGGGATGTACGTCACCCTATTCCTCGCCTCGATCGCAGGCATGATGATGGGCCTATTTGTATCAGCTCTTTCACCGAACCAAAATATCGCACCGCTGCTGACTATCATCTTTCTCGTCCCGCAAATTACCTTTGGTGGCGGGATGCTATCCATCGACGCTCTTGGGGCTCCTGGCCGCCTCGTCAACCAAATCACCATTACCAAATGGTCTTTTGAGTCGCTGTTGACCCAGAGTAATCTGGGGAGTAACATTGTTGACGATCCATGCTGGCAGTTAAGCAAGGACGATCGCAATAAATTGTCGCAAACTGAAAAGAAAAACCGCTGCGAGTGTCTGGGAGAAAAACTATTCAAGACTTGCGAGTTTCCCGGAATCAAGGGTAAATATGATCCTGTAATTGACCAAACGGAACCCGCGAAGCCACAAGATCCTGGGAAAGCGCCGGACAATCCCGCTGAGTTCGGTACTTATCAGGAAAAAGTTGATAGCTACAAAGCGGAGATTGACTCTTGGCAAACAGACTACAGCGAGTGGAAAGGGAAATACGAGGGAACGATTAAAGGCGGAGAAGCTCTCTTAGAGAACTTTTATAATAAATACGGCTCAATGTTCAAGGTTAACGTTAGGCAGTATTGGGCTATCCTTTGCTTGCAAAATTTGGCTTTGTTGGGTCTCACTTTAGTGGTTCAGAAGCGTAAGGATATCGTCTAATTCTGTGTAGTTAATTATCCCCTTTATGAAGGAGGCGGTTAAAACCGCTTTTATACAAACAAATTCCTAGCAGAGGGGACTAAGAAATCGGAAAAGTGTTTCACCCGGATTTGTTATTAGTAGGTTGGGTTGAGGTAACGAAACCCAACTTAATTGATTTTCATCGTGCTATAGGTAGAGTTTACCCTCCCGCTCTAAGGATAACTCAAAATGTCACTGGCGCTTTTATCCAAAGGAATTTTGAGGGAACTCTCAATAGTGGTTATCTATAGCTGATGGTGTCAGTCTGCGGCAATTAAATAGGAGTAGCAGCGATGAATAGCAGTCCAAAATTTAATTTTAAATTAGCCGAGCGTTTCTTAGAATACGCAGAGCCTCCTGAAGATCCATTGGGAGAGCTTTCTCATTTTGAAATGGGATGGCGACGTTTCTGCTTTGAATGCGACCATAAAGTTTTAATAGAAATAGGTGAGGAGAAAATAGAGGTATTTTTAGATTTAGATATTTCCATGATGATAGAGGATAACTTTCCACAGGAAATTGCTAAGCTATCGCAAGGTCAAAAAATATCAATAGATTTTCCTGAGAGTTGGTTCATGATTAGGTTGCTTCCCAGGGACGATCGCATTAGCTGTACTTTGAGAAAGTTTGGAACTTCCTGCTGGGAAAAGCATTTTGAGTTCGATCGCACTCACGTATTAGATGTGCTCAGAGGTTTTCTTCAGGAAGTGATGCAGCTAGCTGTAGATAAAGGTTACATCACGCTGTTCGAGAAGGAGGAATTTATTCGTCCGGCTTTTGCTAGCACTACCGATGCTGTGGTATTAGGCAAGTAGTTGGTTTGGGTGGTGTTTTGGGCGATCGACCTTTTTGTTGTCAATGAATATTTTAACCTTGTTTAAAATCTAATCCCAGCGCTGGGATTAGGCGATCGACCTTTTTGTTGTCAATGAATTTTTCAACCGCAGATGATGTACGGGCGAGACGCCCGTACCGCAGATGATGTACGGGCGAGACGCCCGTACCACAAATCATGTACGGGCGAGACGCCCGTACCACAATGAAAGAGGATGTTTTGGGCGATCGCCAAAATCTTGCTAGCAAGAAGATTGCGAATCAGGTGGACAGCATGGAAAGTCAGAGGGGTTGAGGAATCGCTCCCAGCGCTGGGAATTACAAATCTATAAAATTGGCGGGCGTTGTGGAAATTTTTGAAGTGAAGAGGATGGAAAGTCAGAGGGGTTGAGGCGCGATCGTACATAAGACTAACCTTACTATAGTTCATATTCCGTCATCTCAATGTGAGGTAATGCCTCACCAGTTAGTTTCAATCCCTATTAGGGATTAATAAAAGTTGGGGGAGCGTAAGTATATTTGGACAATTTAAAGAAAATCTAATGGTGTTTCAATCCCTAACAGGGATTTATATAATTTGTAACGAGGTTAAGCATCTTCAAACTTGTTACGTTACGTCATGTTTCAATCCCTGATAGCGTTTGAGGTTTATCTACTGTCCATAAGGCAGCCAAAATATCGGCAAATAACCACCCTAAAATTTTACCATTATTGTGGAAAACTTCTTATTACACAAGAATTTTATCTCAAATCATTAATAGGCGCTATTGTTGACAAAAAAAATTATACAAAGCATTGACAAATCTCTGGGAAATGTGCTTATAATAAAGAACGTCCCTAACACCTGCAAGTAATAGGGACGCTCTGTTGTAATTCTGAATCTTGAAGCGGCTGCACTGACATGTATCAAACCGTTCTCAGGATTCTGGATGTTATTTAATTTATGCAAAACAATGATACCACACAATCACGCCCGATCGCTACTCGAAAAGCTGCTCGATCATCCTCATGGTTGGGAGATAGCCCGTATGGTTTATGGGTCATACCCTAGTCAAGAGCTTATACTCTCGGACATTCAGCGCGGTATGCAAAAACTCAAAGACAGAGTGACTACCTTAGAACGCTTACACTCTGAGGATGAGGATCGGAAAGATAAAAATCTTGGATGGGAGTACGAGTCAGATTCCTGGGATAACAATGGTTCATCAAAAGCAGACTCCTTGGAACGGGAAGATTCATCCCAAGAACTAGGAAGCTGGTAAAAAGTACGATCGCCCTTTCTATTCATAAAATAGGATAATGGAAAAAGGCGATCGCACTTCACCCTAAAATCTTTCTCAACTAAACCCATGAGTAGAATTCGCTTACAACTAGCCGAATACTTGAAATGTCGAGGTTTCACCCCCGAAAACTTAGTCGAAGCTGTGGGCGAAACACTCAATCCTGAAACCGTATACCAACTGATCGAAAAAGCAGAAAACCTCAGCCATCTAGACTTATCCGTCTTAGCCGCCATTATAGATGGCTTGAGCAAACTCAATGGTTTTCCAGTCGGCATCGGAGAAGTGCTAATATTTTTTCCTGACATTTCCGAGGAAGCATTGGCAAAATCGCCTTGGCGTCAACTTTACCTCGTCGATAATGAAATTCCCCCCTATGATTGGGGAGATGTAGACCCCCTCGAAGGCACAAAGCCTGTGCGTTTTATTCCGGGAGTTGGAATAGTAATTCTGGACAATGAAAGTGCAACGAATAGTAAAGAAAATATCCAGCATTTTACTAGAATTACCTCCGATTCAGAATTCATGGCGGGAAAACCTTGCATTCGCAACTTACCCATAACTGTTGAAACTATCATCTCAATGATGGCGTCTCACTATTCGACAGCAGAAATACGCCAAACTTATCCAGAACTTGAAGAAGCAGACTTTAAAGAAGTTATCGCCTATGCTAAATGGCGGATTCAAGAAACAAATCCGATCGACATTGGCAATAAAAAGGTAGAGAAAATTTGTGAGTCAGCTACCTAATTTTTTGCAGGTGAGGGCTGTAGTGCTAGTTAACTTCCCGGCTCAAATTCCGCCCGGCCGCGAACAGGAAAACACTCGACCTGCCGTAATTGTAGCTTTGCCAAATGTCACAGGGATAACGCGGTTTTCGTTGGTAATAGTCGTTCCCTTGACGACACAACAAGGAGATTGGGCGACACGAAACTCAACGCTATATCCGCAGCTTCAGGCTGGAATGGGAAACATACGCTATGACTCTACAGTGTTGCTGGATCAAATACGTGCTGTGGACATAAAGCGTGTTTTGGGCTACCGAGGAGACTTAACCGCAGAAGAGTATCAGCCGATCGCAAATGGACTAAAAGCGATGTTTGGCTTTTGAATTATCCCTTCATTACCTAACCGTTTATCGCGCAGATGCTTAATACGATTCCCTACGGGATAGCTTCGCACGCGCGTACTTTTTGCTGTTTTTCCTCTAAAAACTCGGCAAAGTCGCAGACTTCAGCCCAAAGAAACCGGGTTTTTAGCGAATCTTCGCACCGCAACGAAGTATTTTCGTAAAAAACCCGGTTTCTGAACCTCATGCGTAAGTCTTATAATTGCAACTGATGCGGATCAACTGTTTCAACACCAATCGTTTCCATAAATGCGCCCGGTTCATCCTGAGTTGCAGGCACAAAATCCCCGCCAACTTCCGCTTTAACCCATCCGCCAAATAATTCTACTAAATAAGCTTCACCATTCTTGAAAACCTCAACAATTGCCCCGGCTGTTTCTGGGGGTGCAATCTCGCCATCAGCGAGGGCGACTGCTTTGGTTAAATTAACTGGGTCGAATAATTGAAACTTGCTCATTGCTGTCTCCCAACCGTTTATTGCACAAATGCTGAATACGATCGCACTTTCCTACTCTAAATAGGAAGTCGCCGTACTCGATAACGATTATCTTCCACTGTCACAATCGCACCTGTTTCCAAATCTTCACCGCACTCTGACAAAACAGCCAGCAATCTAGCACTAACAAACACTGGAATAGTGGTTTGCAGTCTAAAAATAATCACACTTGGAAGAGATTGAGAACTGATAGCCAAAAGCTCACCAAAATCCAGGTCAAAAGTTAAAACAATTCGTTGCTCTTGGCGTGCTTTTTCCAGGATCTCAGAATCGGGCAAACGCTCCAATCCTTGCTCATTTAAGTGTACAGCATTATATCCCTGCTGGCGCAGTGCAAGCACCGTTACAGGAGACACACCCATGTCTGCCAAAAATTTCATGCTGGAGTCCCGCTAAATGGACGAATTTGCTCGTTCGTCAAAAATGCCGCATACTGGAGACTAGCTTTAATATCCTCAGCTTCCAAATAAGGATAAGCTGCCAAAATTTCCTCTACACTCATCCCATTTGCTACTAAACTCACTACCAAAGAAACAGTAATTCGCATTCCTCGAATGCAAGCTCTTCCTCCCATAATTTTTGGATCGAAGGTAATGCGATCGAACATCATATCCTCCCACTCTTCCTTAATGTCCCAATAGCTTATCCCGCAAATGCTTAATCCGATCGCGCAATTTACCCGCCTCCTCAAACTCCAACTTCTTAGCCGCCGCCTTCATCTGCGCTTCCAACCGCCCGATTAACTGAGGAATCTCATCCAAAGATAACTCGTTTACCTGTTCGTAAACCTCCTCCAACTGCTGAGAATTCAGCTTGCGCGACACATCCAAAAATGCCAAAATCGCATTACTCGATCGCTTTTTCGCGATCGGCTGCGGCGTAATCCCGTGCATCTTATTGTACGCTAGCTGAATCCCCCGGCGTCGATCCGTTTCGTCGATCGCCTTAACCATACTATCCGTCAAATTATCCGCGTACAGAATAGCCTGTCCCTGAACGTGCCGCGCCGCCCTTCCGATGGTTTGAATCAACGAACGTCCCGATCGCAAAAACCCCTCTTTATCCGCATCCAAAATTACCACCAGCGAAACTTCCGGCAAATCCAAACCTTCCCGCAGCAAGTTAACGCCAATCAATACATCAAACTTACCATCCTGCAAATCTTGGATAATTTCGATGCGTTGAATCGACTGGATTTCCGAGTGCAAATACCGCACTCTAATTCCCCTTTCCTGCAAATATTCAGTTAAATCTTCCGCCATCCGCTTGGTTAAAGTCGTCACCAAAACTCGCTCGTCCCGAGTTACTCTCTCCTTAATTTCCCCCAACAAATCATCAATTTGTCCTTCCGTCGGGCGCACGAAAATTGTCGGATCTATTACTCCGGTAGGGCGAATTACTTGCTCTGCAACTCTGCCTTCAGATATCTCCATTTCCCAATCCCCAGGCGTAGCAGAAACAAAGATGCACTGATTCTCTTTAGCCCAGAATTCCTCTGCTTTTAAAGGGCGGTTATCTGCAGCGCTGGGCAAGCGAAAACCGTGTTCAATCAATACTTTTTTGCGCGCTTGGTCGCCGTTGTACATTCCCCGAATTTGCGGCACCGTGACGTGAGATTCATCTATTACCAACATCCAATCTTTCGGGAAATAATCAATCAAACATTCCGGCGGTTCCCCGGCATTTCTCCCTGCTAAATGCCGCGAATAATTCTCGACTCCGTTGCAGTAACCTACCTCGCGCAGCATTTCCAAATCGTAGCGCGTGCGCTGTTCCAACCGCTGAGCTTCTAATAGTTTACCCTCTTTTTCAAATTCTGCCAGTCGGTCTTCTAATTCGAGTTCTATTCCTTGGCAAGCAGCCTCTAATTTATCTTCTGCCGTGACAAAGTGGCGCGCTGGATAGATATTTAAAGCCGTTGAACTTTGCAGGATTTTACCTGTTACCGGGTCAACGTAGCGAATGGCATCGATTTCGTCGCCGAAGAATTCAACGCGAATAATTCTATCTTCGTAAGCGGGGCCGATTTCCAAAACATCGCCTTTGACGCGAAATTTGCCTCTGCCTAAATCTATATCGTTGCGGCTGTATTGGACGTTGACTAAATCTCGCAAAACTTGCCGCTGGTTGACTTCCATTCCTACTCGCAAAGGAATAGCAGCTTTCAGGTATTCTGCAGGCATTCCCAAACCGTAGATGCAGCTAATTGAAGCAACTACAATTACGTCGCGGCGTTCAAAGAGCGATCGCGTGGCGGAGTGCCGCAGCATATCTATCTCGTCGTTAATTGCTGCCGTTTTCTCAATGAAAGTATCGGTTACGGCGATGTATGCTTCAGGTTGGTAGTAGTCGTAATAACTGACAAAGTATTCGACTGCATTGTTCGGGAAAAAATTTCGCAGTTCGTTGCACAGTTGAGCTGCCAGGGTTTTGTTGTGTGCTAGAACTAAGGTGGGTCTGCCGATTTTTTCAATCACCGAGGCAATGGAGAAGGTTTTGCCCGTACCTGTGGCACCGAGTAAGGTTTGAAATCGATCCCCAGCTTCGATGCCTTTGACGAGTTGGGCGATCGCTAGCGGTTGGTCGCCTGTGGGCTGGAAGGGCGCTTGCAATTGAAAAGATGCTGCCGCAGTTACCATAGGAAAATGTAGCTATTACCCATAAATCTTAACAAAAATGCAGAGATTCTGCAATTTCGTTAAAAAAATAGTTAGACTTTGTAATATTATTTTAATCATCGGCCCAAATAGAAAGCAGAAAGCCCACAAAAGCAGTTGTCCGAACCCAGCAATCAACAGCAGTAAGCGAGGAAAATAATTATGAGTCTCACCCCCAAAAATAAAGGCAATGCGATCGCCCGCCGCGGCAAAGGCAGTTCCAAAAGCCAACCGACAGAACCCACGGATACCAAAGCAACAGGAATTCAACTTTATCGGCCGCAACTCATGCATGACAACCGCCCCGTCGGCCCAGACGATTTTACCATCAGCGAGACCGTCTCGATGTCGGGGAATCGCCCGATCGGCATTAGCACCCTGCACCTCAGCGAAACCTACGGCATTGTAGGCAATCGCCCAGTCGAATCCAGCGACTTTGAAGTGGTTGCTACACTCGGCAATCGCCCGATCGGCTCCAGCGCCATGCAAGTCAGTGAAATGTTCAGTATGTCCGGTGCTCGCCCTATTGCCATCAGCACTCTTCACATTGATGAAGTTTACTCCACAATGGGAGGAAACCGCCCCATTGCCTCAAACGAAATTGACGATAGCTCAACATTAATGGGCTTCTTAGATTAAGTAGTCAGTTGTTAGTTGTTAGTTGACCGTTGTCAGTTGACCGTTGTCAGTTGACCGTTGACTGTTGTTATTTCTTATTTGTTACCTGCTACTAATAAGCAATAACCATAGCACTTCTGGGTTTAATGAGGTACGTCTGGTAATTGGTAATTAAGAGGGATGTATAGCGGTTTTCTCTTCAAGTGAAATGCTAATCTGTAGGGTGCGTCGCCCTCAGATGAGAAATGAAACTTGCCGATTTTTCCGGGCGACGCACCTTACCCTTATCAATAGCGGATCTAACAATTTGTGGCGTCCAGAACTGTAATAATTACAGTCAACAGTCAACAGTCAACAGCCAACAGTCAACTAACTACTTCCCCAGACTCTGATATTTACTCAATAAAGCAGCAAAGCGTTTGTAATCCACAGGCTTCCTCAAATACTCCGCCGCTCCCAATTCCAAACCCTGATTTTTGTCGTCCAAAAAAGTTATCATAATTACCGGAATATCAACCAAATCCGGATCGGCTTTCAATGCCGACAGCACCGCCCAGCCGTCCATACTTGGCATCATCACGTCCAGAATAATCGCGTCGGGCAGCAACTCCTTAGCCAACAGAAGCCCCCCTTGACCGCTAGCCGACGATCGCACCCGAAATCCCTGTTTCGACAAGCAGCGAGTCATCAAATCCCGCGCGTCTGGATCGTCGTCAATCACCAGCACAGTAGCAGCATCTGGCAGATCCAGCGGTTGCGATCGCACTGCTTTTTGCTTCGCCTCAGTCGCCGCTACACTCGTTTCTAAGTCCTCGGAATACTCTGCCTGCATTTCTGCGATTTCTCGATCTTCCTGCGCTTCTTTCGGGCTTGCAACCACAACCGGCAACCGGATCGTAAAACTAGAACCGCAATCAAACTCGCTCTCAACCGTAATGTCCCCACCCATCATCTGGCAAAATTTCCGGCTAATTGTCAGCCCTAAACCGGTGCCGCCGTATTTGCGGGTAGTAGAATCGTCCGCTTGAGCGAAAGCTCCGAACAGCCTCGACACCTGATCCTCAGTCATGCCGATGCCGGTATCGGTTACTTGAAACACGATCGAAGGCTGTTGACACCGAGAAGGATCTGCCGAGAGTTCTTCGGAATTGCCGATCGGCAAAACCTCCCCTTCTTCCTTCCAAACATTAATGGTAATTTTGCCTCCATCGGTAAACTTAGCAGCATTGCTCACCAAATTCAACAGCGCTTGCCGCAGCTTCGACGAATCGGAGTAGATCGTGCCAATATTGCGATCGCAATTGACGATCAAAGTATTGCCATTTTTCCCTAGCGTCGGTTGAACAATAGTGACAACCTGCTCGATCAAATCCAACACCTCAAAAGTCTCCAAGAAAAGAGTCATCTTTCCTGCTTCAATTTTAGAAATATCTAGGATGTCACTAATAATGTTGAGCAACTGCTTGCCTGCCATATTAATGCTTGCCAAATCCATCACAAACTCTTCTTCGCCGAGTTCCAGAGCCTCTTCTTGCAGCAGCTCGCTGTAGCCGATAATCGCATTTAAGGGCGTCCGCAACTCGTGAGTCATATTTGCCAAAAAAGTGCTTTTCGCCCGGTTGGCAGCTTCGGCAGCATTCTTAGCGACTTCCAATTCCCCCGATCGTTCTTCTAGCTGCCGCTGTCGCACCTCCAAACCCTTGAGCAAACTGCTAATTTGCTGAGCCATTGTATTGAGAGTAGAAGATAGCACCCCGATCGCGTCATTAGAAACCACAGGCGATCGAGCCGTCAAATCACCGCTTGCCATCTGTTCGGCAGTTTCCCGCAGCAAGCCGAGATTCCGAATAATTGCCGACACCGACACAAAAGCCACTATCCCCGCGATCAAACTCAAAACCAAAGCTGCCAGCAGCCAGTGCTGAGTGCGGCTCGCCACAAAGAGAGTTTGCTGCACCAGCACCGCCATTGCGGCCTCAGAAACCGCCGCCGGATCTGAGGCCGCCTCTATTGTCAGCAAATAGTTCTGCATCTCCACAGAACCCATCCACCCGACTCCCACCGCCATCCAAGTTATCAGTACCAAGATGACAAACAGCCCGCTCAAAGAAGCCCGAGTTCCCAAAGAAATCTGCCTCGGAGCAAATGCCGCCGCCCAAGGATAGGCTTTGAGAAAAGGATCTGGCGCAACCGGTGCGCCGGAATTCCAAATCTCCTCAATTTGACCGTCCAACCTCACCTTACCAATCCGCACTGTTTTCCAGGTATGCTGCGTTTGGGCATCTATTTTTACCTTGCCCGAAGGCGCTGCAAACTCAATATTTTTAGCAGCCGCCCTGACTTTAACCACATTTGTCGAACCCGCTTTTTCTACTGCTTGCTTCCACAGGTAAACGCCCAAATAAGCAGCTTCGATCGGGTCATCCGTGACTCGATTTTCCCCGTATCGGGCTTTATAAGCCTTAACAAATTTACGATTTTCCGGTGTATCCACCGTTTGAAAATAGTTCCAAACCACCAAATGTCCGGCAATATTGGACGGCCCGATCGCCCGCACTTCCTCTTCTGCTACGCTGACCGACATCACCGGCAAATCATCGGGTTTCAAGCCAACTTCCCGCAACTTTTGGAAAAAAGCCACATTGCTATCGCCGTTGAGAGTGTTGAGAATAGCATCGGGTTTCACTGCTAAGATATGTGCGATCGCCTCGCCCACTTCCCTCGAACCCAGCGGCAGATAAACTTCCCCCGCCAACTCTCCCCCCAGTGCCGCCAGTTGAGCTTTCACAATCCGATTTGCCGTGCGGGGAAAGATATAATCCGAACCCAACAGGAAAATTTTCCGCTTCCCCTGTGCCAGCAAGTAATTCACCCCAGGCACAATCTGTTGGTTCGGGGCAGCACCAGTGTAGAAAATATTCGGACACTGTTCTAGCCCTTCATACTGCACCGGATAGAACAGCAACCCGCTGCCGTGCTCGAAAGCCGGCTGTACAGCTTTGCGGCTCGCCGAAGTCCAACAGCCAAATACCACCGCCACCTGCGCTTCTAGGAGCAATTGCTTAGCTTTTTGAGCAAAAGTCTGCAAATCGCTGCCTCCATCTTCTATAACCGCTTCCAAGGGGCGTCCGAGCACCCCTCCCGCCGCATTAATTTCCTCAACAGCCAACAGCGTCGCATCTTTAACTGAAATTTCGCTGATGGACATCGTGCCCGTCAGCGAATGCAACACGCCTATTTTGATCGGCTCACGAGTCGGGCCGGCTGCTTCGAGGGGGTTACTGCTCCTTGCTCCCATAGGGTTTTAGATAATTTTTACTAATAAGAGAAATTTTAGTTCGATCCTGCTGGAAGTTAGCCTTGAGGCTAACTCTTGTTTAGCAGATTATTTAAGCCGATCGCCACCAAACTTGGGAATTGCTGCACCCTGTTGATTTTAACCGTCAAACTGCTCTACATCTGACTTAAGTCTGCAGTGACAACTCCTACACCAACACAAGCTGTCACCATTGGTGTAGGCATCTGGGTGACTCCTGCTATTGCATAGGACATTAACTGAGCTTTAAGAACGGGTTGCCCCACCGATCTATTTTTGATATTAACTGCGGCATTATGGTCACGGTCTAGACTGCACCCACAGTGAGGACAGTCATGCCAACGAATATGCAGCTTTTTTGGTACTTTCTCGCCGCAATTAGAACAATCTTGTGAAGTATTATGGGCACTTACTGGGACAACCAACAAACCCGCGTTTTCGGCTTTGTTTGTCAGTATCGACAGAAAACTTGACCACCCAGCGTCCAACACAGATTTAGCCAACCTTGTACGAGCTAGACCTTTGATGTTTAAATCCTCGTGTGCGATTACGTCATATTTTGACAGCAGCCAATTAGCTGTCTTGAAGTGGAAATCTTTTCTTTTATCTGCCACCTTCTTGTGTTGTCTGCCCAGTTGCTTAATAGCTTTAAGCCTGCTATTGCTCCCCTTTTTGCGACGTGACACTCGCTTTTGAATAGTTCGCAAGCATTTTTGTTCTTTACGGTAATATTGGGGCGGGGCGACTGTTTCGCCTTCAGATGTTGTCAAAAACTCCTTCAATCCCACGTCAATACCTGTTATCGAGCGAGGATTAAAGTCTGGCTTTATCTCTGGAACTGTCTTGTCTTCTAGGGAGAGCGTAAGGTAATAACCATCAGCTTTGTTGGTGACAGATGCGGTTTTGATTTTGAACCCGTCAGGGATAGGACGGTGCAAGACAACTTTAACTTTCCCAAACATCGGCAAGTTAATCAAGTTGCCATGCAAGCATCCCTCTTTCATTTGCGGATAAGTAAAGGTGCGATAGCGACTGCGAGCTTTGAATCGAGGTTTACCGCTGCGTTTTCCGCTGCTATCACCTTTTAGGAAACGGTCAAATGTTGTCTTAACTCGCTTAACTACATCCTGAAGGACTTGCGAATATATTTCGCTATACCAAGGATGTGTTTTCTTGAGTTGAGGTAACGTTTTCTTTTGCGAGCAATAATCGGGATTGTCTCGCAGTTCAGGTAGGTAACAGACGAGATGGCAGGCGTTAACAGGAGAGCGATTTTGTTCGTACCAATTAAATCTATCAGCCAACAGGTAATTGTATTGGGCAGACAGCATGGATAGCCATCTGTCTAGCTCAATGACTTGCTGTTTTGTTGGACGTAGTTTGTACTGGTAAGCCGTTCTCATTAATTGGCAAATATTGGATCGCAGTCGGTACGCATCAATTAGTGTTACTGTACCAGAATGCGTTATTTACTGTCAAGTACAAAGGAGAAAATAGACCCATTAAATAAAGAGTTTGTTTGTCTCGTCATCCACCCGCCCACCGCTCAAAACATAGTTTTGAATTGGTTGACGGTGGAATCCACAGCGAAACGCGACTTTCATCCCACACTAATCGAAGCGACAAGCGTGTGGGGATTCCCGTCTGGCTAGCTAAATTGCCTCCCATTTCTCTCTTCATCTTTTACCGATGTCCAAAGAGCCTCATCCAGCAACATTCGACACTTAATGCGATCGCGCCACAGCAAAATTCTCCCCCTCCCCCGCTCTCCCCCGCCCTCCCCTCTCCCCAACTCATTCACGGGATAGCCTTGCGAGTCATCAAGAATTTCACGCACTCACGCACTTTTCCCCTTCCTATATCTTTCTTCCGGCAGATGGAAGTCTCCCTAATTTCTCTTAACTTTAAAACTAAAAACTCTTCCCCAGCCCCTATCTATCTTCAGGGAGAGGGAAGGCTTCGTCATTGGCGTTATTATAAATATAAGGTTAACTTGTAACTAGCCTGGTTAAAAAGAAATTTTGCAAACAATAGGGTCAAGACAAATGAATATTGAAGAAAAGGCGACCCACACTGGCAGCGAAAATCAAGTAACGCTACCAAAATCAAAGGAAGCATTGCTCGGCGAGGAAACAGAAAAAGCCCTCGGTCAGCAAAAACAAGAAAATGCTCAAACTATGCGCGCTGTCGAACAGTTGAAAGAAGAACTTCAGCACAAAATAGATGAAGAATGTCATCACAAGGTAAATTAAAACTAATAGGTTTTTTTTCGGGTGTGGGTAAGATGCGGTCTTGCCCACACCCGCCTTTTTAAGGCAGTATTAAATAAAAATTTAAAATTATAAATTCTTTTGGGTTTAAAAAAATAGTCGGGGACGCACGGGCGACCCTCCAGCAGTTTTTTTTGACAAAAATACTTGATTGCAGCCTGCAGAAACGGTAAAAAAAGCCGGTAAGTAAGTATAAAAGTGGCAGTCAGTCTAAAATTGAAAAATTATTTTTCCATCTTCCATGTTCCCTCTTCATTTTTTCTTCATTCTTTCTTCCTAGAGGTAGAGTGCAACGCAGCTCCTAGTTACCTATGATGAGTTTATAAAGTAAAAAATGTCTGAGATACAGATAGGGAGAAACCCATGAGCACTGAAGATAGAGCAAAGGCAACTGGCAACAACATCGCAGGCAAAGCTCAAGAAGTCCTAGGCAATGTTACTGGCGACCCGAAGGATAAAGCAGAAGGCAAAGCCAAGCAGGCAAAAGCTGAAGCTGGTCACGCCATCGAAGATGTAAAAGATGAGCTCAAAAAGAAACTAGACTAAGCCTAATACTAATTGAGAGGGTCGAGCAACCTGACCCTTTCAATTATGCCAAATGTTTTCTGAACGGAGGAAAAAAGGTGAGTTTATTACAGCAGAGTCGCAAAATAATTGCGGGCGTACTTTTGGTATTAATGCTGGCAGTTACTACTGCCTGCGCGCCCAGCGTTTCAGCCCAAAAACCGACTGATGTACCTGTAGCAATTGGTGGCAGTCAGGGTTATTACGCGCAGCTAGAACGGGGCAATACCGCCGCAGGTCAAGATTTTGGTCAATGGGTAACAAAGACGGCTCAGGGCTTGGTTCAGGATGCTTACGTGCGCGACAATAACAAATTGGGAGTTGTAATTACCCCGCAAGTCCGCCCGACAGAAGTGAAAGATTTGGCGAAATCTTTAGCACAAGGTTTTCACCGCAATTTCCCAAATCAGGATGTAAGTGTTTTGGTTTACGCTCCTGACAAAAAGTTGATTTTGACTGCTAAGTACGACCAGCAATCAAATCAGATTGAATACAAGTCTTGACCGAGTTAGCAAGCTTAAATGATAGCCGCGTGGCGGTTTAATATTCCGCAGTTTTTTGAAGGCGAAACAATCTCAATTTAAGACTGAAATGTTGTGTAGATTGGAAGAGAGTTACCATGAGTAGCAGCGATAATTACAAGCGTCAAATCATGAACGATTTAGCCCAGGGCGATCGAGAAATGATGCCGGAGACAACGGGTGAAGATTACGAAAACTTTGACGATTTTGCTCAGAGAACTTCGCCGGCTCAGCGCAAACAATTATTCGGGCGTTCCCTGAATCACGACTCGCTCCCGCCGGCTCAGTTGGAACCAGAATTGCAAAAGGCGATCGCCCAAATTAAGCCAAATGAACGCGACGATGTAGCCCGCGAATTCTTCAAGCATTTGGGCAAGAGAGGATTGGACGATCGCCAATTGGAAAAGCAGCTAGGACTTTCTACCCACCACGCCAGCCGCATGAATGCTGACGATGTTACCAAGTTGGCCTCGTTCACCTATCACAATCACCCGGATATTTTCCAAGAAGTGCTGGCCGAACAGCCTAGTTTGATGAAGTTTTTGGGAAATCCAGTTGTTGCTGGTATTTTGGGAATAGTTGCGGCTAAATGGCTCAACAACCGCAAATAATCTTGGATTCAGACAAGCTTAAAAGCGGATAATACGTGCAGCAAATAAAAGGACGATCGCCTGGGCGATCGTCCTTTTATATTTTATCGAAAAATTGGGTTGAAAACCCCGTCCTTGTAGGACGGCTTTATATTTACCAGAGACACATTCACCACTAAATGTGTTAAAATACTGGAATGCTAACCTTGAATTACCGCTATCGAATCTATCCAAACATCGCTCAAGAACAGTCGCTTTTTGAGTGGATGGACATTTGTCGCGTCGCCTATAACTACGGGCTGCGAGAAATCAAGGATTGGTGCAATAGTCGGAAATGCCTGGTTGACAGATGCTCTATAAGCCATGAGTACATCATAGCTGCGAATGCTCCTTTCCCCAGCGAAGTAAAACAACTTAACGCGCTGCCTGGCGCTAAAAAGGTATTTCCCCGTTTGAGCGAAGTACCAAGTCAAGTGTTACAACAGGCACTAAAACAATTGCACAGAGCCCTCGATGGGTTTCAAAAAGTTGGGCATGGGTTCCCTCGATTCAAGAAGTTTGGGCAATTTAAGTCTTTGTTGTTTCCCCAGTTCAAGGATAATCCTGTGACTGGAGCACATATTGCCTTACCAAAATTGGGGTTAATTCCAATTAAACTGCATCGCCCAATCCCACAGGGGTTTGTAGTAAAGCAAGTCCGAATAATCAACAAAGCAGATATTTGGTACACCTCCATCAATATTCAATGTGATGTTAGCGTTCCCAATCCAATGCCACATGGTCATCCCATTGGGGTAGATGTGGGA